>QZLB01000103.1 GCA_004796425.1 Desulfobulbaceae bacterium
CATGAGTGCACTCATGATGTTCGGCAGGTTTCCTGCTTCAAATTCCACGTCAACTACAGGTCCAATAACCTGTAAAACTTTTCCTACTCTCTGCTCACTCATCGGGCCTAACCCCTCCTATAAGTCTGAGATTATCCTTAAAGTCTAATTAAAATTATTTAAGGGCTTCGGCACCGCCAACGATATCCATAAGTTCTGCTGTAATGGCGGCCTGGCGAGCCTTATTGTATACAATTGTCAGATTCTCAATGATGTCTTTACATGCGTTCGTCGCATTATCCATCGCGGTCATCCTGGCGGCATGCTCACTTGCACCTACTTCAAGCATCGCATGGTAAATCATTACATTCAGGTACAACGGCTGCATGACATCCATGATTTCTTCGGTAGACGGTTCGTAAATGTACTCACCGGAAATCTTCTCGGTCGTCTCTTCCTCAGATTCAACGGGCTGAACCGGCAGGAAATCTTTGGCAACCGGCGCCTGTACGGCAACCGACCTGAACTCTCCGAAGAGCACTTCTACTTTATCAGCGTTTCCATTGAGGAAATTCTCTGATACATCAGTGGCAACTTCACGGGCATTAAACATTTGGAAGCTTGCCATGATATCTACATAAGCCTTGCGAACCTTCCCGGTCTTCCTGAGAATCTGGTTCCCTTTTTTTCCGACACAGACAAAGCTGACTTCCTTCCCCTCGGCCTCGTACTCCCTCATCTTCTTCTCTGCAAGCTTGATGATGTTGGAGTTAAAAGAGCCACAGAGACCGCGATCAGAGGTGATAACGATCATTTCAACCGTTTTCACATCGCGGCTTTCCATCAGTGGAAAGCTGTCTGTGTTAGATCCGCCGGACAGATTTGACATCGCCTCGTTGAACTTGGAGGTATATGGACGAAACGCTTCCATTTTCTCCTGGGCACCCCTGAGCTTGGCAGAAGCAACCATGTTCATGGCTTTGGTGATCTGCGCTGTCTTTTTGACACCGACGATCTTATTTTTTACATCTTTTAAACTCGGCATATCTGGACCTTCCCTAAATTTTAGTTAAGACCTTTCGTTGCCTTGAAGGTATCACCAAAGCTGGTCAGTACTTTGTTCATTCTCTCCTTGATTTCGTCAGTGAACTCTTCCTTCTCTTTGATGTCTGCGAAAATTGCAGGCTCATTGGACTCGATATATGCGTAGAGCTCACTTTCGTAATCAGCAAGCGTGTCTACCGGCAGTTTATCAAGATAGCCGTTAGTTCCTGCATACAGGATGGTTACCTGCTTTTCCATTGCCAGTGGCTGATACTGTGGCTGTTTGAGAATCTCAACCAGTCTTTCACCCCTGGTCAGCTGCGCCTGGGTTGCGGCATCGAGATCAGATCCGAATGCAGCAAACGCGGCGAGCTCACGATACTGGGCAAGGTCAAGGCGCAGGGTTCCTGCTACCTGCTTCATCGCTTTTACCTGGGCTGCACCACCAACACGGGAAACAGAGAGTCCAACGTTGATCGCCGGGCGAACACCGGAGAAGAACAGGTTCGGCTCAAGGTATACCTGACCGTCAGTAATAGAGATAACGTTGGTCGGAATAAATGCGGAAACGTCGCCAGCCTGGGTCTCGATGATCGGCAAAGCGGTAAGGGAACCGGCACCGAGCTCATCGTTTACTTTGGAAGCGCGCTCGAGCAGACGGGAATGGTTAAAGAAAATATCACCCGGATACGCTTCACGTCCTGGCGGACGACGGAGCAGCAGTGAAAGCTCACGATAGGCAACTGCCTGTTTTGAAAGATCATCGTAAATGATCAGTGCGTGCTGGCCGTTATCCCTGAAATATTCACCCATCGCACAACCTGCAAAAGGAGCAATATACTGCATTGGCGCAGGATCAGACGCACAAGCTGAGACAACAGTGGTGTAATCCATTGCACCATGTTTACGCAGTGCTTCAACAACCAGTGCTACCGTCGATTTTTTCTGACCAACCGCGACATAGATACAGTGAACATCGGTCTCTTTCTGAGCGATGATAGCGTCAACACAAAGTGCTGTTTTACCAATCTGACGATCACCAATTACCAGCTCACGCTGTCCTTTCCCAACAGGAGTCATCGCATCAACTGCCTTGGCGCCAGTGTAGCATGGCTCATGGACACCTTTACGGGCGATAACACCGGGGGCAAGAACCTCGATTTTGGAGGAGTTCTTGGCATTTATTGCTCCCTGGCCGTCAATTGCCTGGCCGATGCCGTCAACAACACGACCTTCCATCTCTGGTCCAACCGGTACCTCAGCGATTCGACCGGTTCGTTTTACGATGTCGCCTTCCTTGATCTCACCAACATCACCAAGAATCGCACAACCAACATTATCTTCTTCGAGGTTCAGTGCAAGACCCATGGTACCATTCTCGAACTCCAGAAGCTCCATGGCCATACAGTTCATAACACCATAAACACGAGCGATACCATCACCGACAGATATAACGGTTCCAGTCTCATTCAGGTCTACACTGGTCTCAAACTCTCCGATCTGGTCCTTGATAATTTGACTAATTTCTTCAGCTTTGATCTGCATCTATTCTCTCCCCTTAATGGAATCTTTTAAACTTGCAAGCTGTGTCCTGA
>QZLB01000239.1 GCA_004796425.1 Desulfobulbaceae bacterium
AATCCATTACTGCTAAAAAATATTTTACAATTAGAGCCTACAGGAGAGGGTAATCCGAAACCAATTTTCTATGATTCTGATGTTTCTTTTGTATCACTCAAAAGATTCGGTCAAAACTTCAATCACTTAAGAGGAGTGATACGAGGAAGATATAAGAATTTACCGTTTATAGGGTTCAATCTTAAGGGTCTCAATCGTATAGTGAGTGATGAACCGGTGTACCGTTTTTTCTATACGCCAATGTTTGACCAGTATAACGGTTCAAATACCTGGAAAATAAGGGCAATGGATATTTGGCAATATCACCAAACGTAATGTTTGAGTTGTACGACCCTTGTAATTGACTGAATTAACAAGCAATTATCTAGAACTAAATGAGGCAAAGGGGAAGGCTGATACAACGGGTCCGCCAAGGGCAAGCCTGGCAACATCCCAAAGTTTAACATAATATACATTATGCGACATTGTGATTTATACTTTAATTAAGTTAAATTCAGTGGTAAACAGCTATGGCGATTCCATTAAATAACTTTTTGCTATTCACCAATAATCATGTAATATCAATAAAATAGAATTTATATCTAATTTAAATTATAGGTGTTGAATATGAGTTCTGTATACCAGGAACCACTTGTCAGTCGCTATACCAGTAAAGAAATGCAGGTATTATTTTCTGAAGATACGAAATTTCAAACCTGGAGAAAGTGTTGGGTCGCACTTGCTGAAGCGCAGTACGAACTAGGTCTCACTGATCTCATCAATCAGCAAATGATCCGTGAAATGAAAGACAACATGACAAACATAGATCTAGCGGTCGCAGCAGAAAAAGAAAAAGAGATTCGTCATGATGTTATGGCTCACGTATACGAGTTTGGCACCAAATGCCCCTCTGCTGAAAAGATTATCCATCTAGGAGCTACTTCGCAATATGTTGTCTGCAATACAGATCTTATATTGCAACGAAAAGGTTTGATGCTTATTAAAAACAGCCTGCTTAATGTCATAAGCAACCTGATAAATTTTTGTGAGCAATACAAAGATTTACCAACCCTTGGATTTACTCACTATCAGCCTGCTCAACCTACGACTGTTGGTAAGCGGAACACGTTATATCTTCATGATTTATTCTGTGATCTCGATTATTTGGAGTTTTTCGAGCAGAGATTGCTTGCTCGAGGGGCAAAAGGAACCGTTGGTACACAAGCCACTTTTTTACAACTATTCAAAGGTGACCACGAAAAAGTACGAGCACTTGACAATCTTGTTGCAGAAAAACTCGGGTTCACTGGTTCATTGCCCGTAACAGGTCAAACATATTCTAGAAAACAAGATATAAAATTAGCCGAACTGTTGTCAGGGATTGGCGCGACTGCCCATAAGTTTGGTGTTGATCTTCGATTATTGTCTAACTTGAAAGTACAAGAAGAACCATTTGCGAAAAATCAAACAGGCTCCTCAGCCATGGCATACAAACGTAACCCGATGCGATCGGAGCGGATGACCGGCCTTGCACGCAAACTGATAAATCTCGTAAACGACTTTAATGCAACCTATGCGAACCAGTGGTTTGAGCGAACCCTTGACGACTCAGCAATACGCAGGATGGATATCCCGCAATCATTTCTGCTCACTGATGCTATATTAAAGCTATTTGTTAACATTACCTCCGATATGGTCGTATATCCAAAACAAATTGAACGTCAAATACGTGCAGAATTACCTTTTATGGCCACTGAAAAAATATTAATGGCTGCAGTCTCTCGTGGTCAGAGCCGACAACTTATGCATGAGGTCGTTAAAGAACATTCAGTCGACGCAGGGAAAAAGGTTAAAATGGAAGCTGAAGAAAACGATCTGCTGGAGCGGTTAGCCGAGGATGATCGAGTCCCCTTCTCTCTTGATGAACTTAATGGCATGACGAGTGATCTGCTTGAGTTTACCGGGAGGGCTTCTCAGCAAACCACAGAATATCTTGAAGAAATAGCGAAGCCGAGGCTGAGCGATTACCAGGAAACCTTTGCCAAAGTCGATGCTCAATTAAATGTTTGAACCGGTAACGTCCCAAGATAATCTTGTTTCCGTATACCTCAGGATCAACCCTTCCCGGTTTCATTTTTTGAAATTTATTCTTGAAGGCTATGACAACCTGGCGATACTCTCTAGCGAAAAAGAGAACTATGGAGTGGTACGTATTCGCACCAGTCGAGAACAACTTTCCGTATTATTTAACCTATTAGAATGTCTTTGTGCGCAACTAAAATAGAGAGGAATCATACAACCTGTTATGGGTAACGCGTTTTATATAAAAACATTTGGCTGTCAGATGAATATTAGAGATTCTGAGATTATTGCTCAGTCTCTTTATGAGCATGGATATATCGAAAGTGATCGTTCAGATAATGCTGATCTGATCATTATAAACACCTGTTCTATACGAGAAAAAGCAGAGCAAAAATTCTTCAGTCTGCTTGGTTCGCTTAAGAAACAGAAAGAACGCAATCCTCAATTGCTGATCTGTGTTGCCGGTTGTGTTGCCCAACAGCTTGGTCCTCGAGTAATTGAACGGATGGGCCATGTAGATCTGGTCATTGGTACTCAGTATATCTATGACCTTCCCCAACTCATAAAACAATGTAAGAGCGAAAATTCACTGACTGAACTCCGAGATGATTATCAGATTCCTCGGTATATCCCTTCTTCTTCGTTGCCTAAAAAAGCCGCGGAACCATCTAGCATATCGGAGAGCAGCCGTTTCAGCAGGTTTGTTACCATTATGCAAGGCTGTAATAATTTCTGCAGTTATTGTGTTGTTCCTTACACCAGAGGAAGAGAGGTGTCTCGAAATATCAAAGACATAATAGATGAAGTTAAAGTAGTGGTTGATTCTGGTGTGAAGGAGATTGTTCTATTAGGGCAAAATGTCAACTCCTATGGAATGACAAATCGGGTTTCTGATGAAATAGAGAACTATCGGTTCTCAGATCTTTTGAAAGAAGTGTCTTCGATTCCTGGAATCGAGCGACTCCGCTTCACTACTTCGAACCCCAAAGATCTCTCTGACGATCTGATTCACTGTTTCGGTAAACTCGATAACCTTTGTGCGCATTTTCATCTCCCTGTGCAATCAGGTTCCGATAAGATCTTGCGCGCGATGAACAGGAAATACACGATCGCCGACTATCTTGCGCGTGTTGAAAAACTCAGAGAAGTTTCACCGAATATTGCGATATCAACAGATATCATTGTCGGCTTCCCTGGTGAGTCTGACGCAGATTTTGTGCAAACTATGCAGTTGTTAGAAACGGTTCGCTTTAACAGCTCATTCTCATTTAAATACTCTGATCGTCCTGGTACCGTTGCTCATGATATTGGAAGTAAGGTATCGGAATCATTAAAAACAGATCGGTTGCAACAGTTTCAGAAAAGACAGGATGAGATAACGCTTGAAGAAAACCAGAAGCTGGTTGGTATTACATTACCGGTGATGGTTGAGGCTGTTGCGGGGAATGATATATCAGGACGGACTGAAATGAACCATATTGTCCACTGTGGTGCAGGCTCAGACCTGGATCAACTGATACCGGGCGAAGTTATTGATGTGAGAATCACTTATGCAGGTCCTCACTCATTAAAAGGCGAAACTTACTAACTGCAGCAAATACCTGATATTATCACTCTTCATCCTGGCTATCGTTGGGCTCAGGTGGCTGCTCAATAACAGGTCCCATGCCAGGTAGTGGCATATTGGCACGTTCTTTCAACACCCGCTCTGTCGATTCAACCACCCTTCTTACCACCCTGGTAGATACGCGACGTCCTTTTGCCGAAGGATTCTTAATCAAATAGTCATTAAAATCGATTTCAACAATATTGCTTTTCGCACGCTGAGAAGGAACAAGGCTTACCCTGGCATGCTTGTCTTCACCGGTGGTAAGTAATAGAATTTTTGATCTTTTATGGCTGGAAAACAACTCGTACTCTTTATCCAAGATAAATTTCGGTGTCTTGAATCTCTTGACATAGCCATGATTTTCACTTCCCTCACGATATATCATATTGAAAACGACATCGCGTTTCAGAACTGCTGCATAAGCCAGTTCAGAGCCGACAAAAAGTTTATCAGGAACCGGAATTACTTTATATTTACCGGTGTTGAATATTAAAAGTAATCGGTCATACTCAGAACACTGGAAAGAGATATCATCCTCGCCGTTTGCCTTAATGGTATGACCAAAAAAACCAGTAGTACGCTCATAGCCCATCGTTAAGTTAGAGAGTGCCACTTTGCGAGCAACCACCTCTTTGAATTCGGTAATTTCAGTCTGCCGCGGATAGAAATCACCGTATTTTTCAACGAGGGCTTCAAGGTAATCGATGGTATAGCTGATTACATCCTTCAAGCTTTTCTCTACCAACTTAATATCCTTACGAATGTTTGCTATTTCCTTGGCCTGCTTGTCAATATCATATCTCGATATTCGCTTGATTCTTATTTCAAGGAGTCTTTCTATATCGTCCTTGGAGATATCTCTGTTGAGCTCCTCTCGGAATGGGATGAGAGAACTGCTGATTGTTGACAACACCTCTTTGTAACTTTTTTTCTCCTCAATCTGTTTGTACAAACGTTCTTCAATAAATATTTGCTCCAGTAAACGAGCATGAAGTTTTTCATTGAGCCGGCTGAGCTCAATTTCAAGTTCGTGGGTCAAGTCCTTGACAAGCTTATCCGTGTTGAACTGAATCACCTCATCAACTGAGCTTGTTTCAGGAAGATCATTTTTTATAAGGGTCAAGTTGGAATTGAGTGAAACCTCGCAATCGGTGAAGGCATAGAGTCCTTTGATGGTATCTTTTGCGTAAATACCCCTGGGTAACTTTACCTCGATCTCGACCTCCTCCGCAGTGTAGTCACTAATTGACGTAACCTTTATTTTTCCTGATTTAGAGGCTTTTTCGATAGAGTCTATCAAGGATGACGTTGTTGTCCCATAGGGTATTTCGGTAATAGTAACTGTTTTCTCATTTGTTTCTTCAATGCGAGCCCTGCATCGAACCTTACCGTTACCATTATTGTAGTCAGTGATGTCTATGAGTCCCTTCTGTTGGAAGTCGGGATACAGTTCGACCTCTTCCCCTTTGAGCAAGTCAATTTGGGCATGAAGCAATTCGATAAAATTGTGGGGTAAAATTCGGGTGGACATCCCCACCGCAATGCCATCGGCACCCTGAAGCAAAAGCATCGGAATTTTCGCTGGCAATGTAACCGGTTCAACCATTCTCCCATCATATGATTCGGTAAATTCGGTGAGATCTTTGTTGAACATCACCTCTTTTGCCAACGGAGTAAGCCGACACTCGATATAACGGGCAGCAGATGCTTGATCTCCTGTGAAGATATTACCGAAATTACCCTGCCGATCGATCAAAAAGCCTTTATTCGCCAGATTGACCAAGGCAGCGAAAATTGAAGCATCACCGTGAGGGTGAAGTTTCATGGTTTCGCCCACCACATTGGCAACTTTATGGAAACGACCATCATCCATGTTATAAAGAGTCTGGAGAAGTCGTCTTTGTACCGGTTTCAAGCCATCTTCAATAGCTGGAATAGCACGCTCTTTAATAACGTAAGAAGTGTACTCAAGAAAATTCGTATCAAACAGTCGATGAAGTTTGCCTATCTTGCTTCCCATATTTTTCGTGCGGATCCGTAAATAGTGTTAAGTTTATATCAGGTGGTCCATGATATACTGTTTGCGGTCGGGGGTATTTTTGCCCATATAAAACGAAAGAACCTTGGTGACCTCACTTACCGAGTCTATGGTTACATTTTTCAACCTGATATCCCCGGATATAAACTGTTTGAATTCTTTCGGGCTTATTTCACCCAACCCTTTAAAACGCGTTGTTTCAGTAGACTTTTTATTCCTACCGGTGCCACCAAGCTCTCTGATGGCCGCTTTTTTTTCTTTTTCAGAGTAGCAGTAAAACGTTTTACTTTTATTCCTGACTCTAAAAATGGGGGTTTCGAGAATATAAATGTGGCCAAGCTTTACCAGAGGCTCAAAGTAGTGAAGAAAAAAAGTAAGTAACAGGTTTCTTATGTGCAAGCCATCAACATCAGCGTCCGTGGCGATAATAATCTTATCAAATCGAAGATCTGAGATAGATTCTTCTATATCCAGCGTTTGCATCAATGAGTACATTTCTTCATTCTTGTAGAGCAGATTCAGTTTTTGCCCCAGAACGTTCATTGGTTTACCCTTCAGGGAGAACACTGCCTGGGTCATCGGGTCTCGCGAGGAAACGATCGAGCCGGCAGCAGATTGCCCCTCGGTAATGAAAATCATATTTTCACGGCCTGGCTGGGAAGGCTTACCTTTTGAAGGATGATACTTACAGTCTTTGAGCTGTGGGATTTTTATTGCAACCTTCTTCGCTTTTGCCCTTGCCTCCTTACGAACTGACTGAAGCTCTTTTCTAACTTTTTCGTTTCTTAAAATTTTATCGATAAGTATTTCAGCCGACTGGGTATTCTTGTAAAGCGCACTTGAAACCGCTTCTCTTACCACATTGACGATCCACGACCTCACCTCAGTGTTACCTAGTTTGTTCTTGGTCTGGGATTCGAAGACCGGTTCTTTTATTTTCACGGCAAGCGTACCAACAATACCATCACGAACATCCTTGTTGATAAACTTCTTCCCTGAAAATTCATTGATCCCTTTAAGAATACCTTCACGGAATGCAGATAGATGCGTTCCCCCTTCGCTGGTAAACGTTCCATTCACGAATGAGTAATAGGAGTCCCCATAAGAATCAGTGTGGGAAAAGGCAAATTCAAGTGTTGGGTCTCGAAAATATATCGGATCATACAGGCCGCCTTGGTCAAGCTCCTTGTTGAGCAGATCAAAGAGCCCTTCATCCGAAACAAAACACTCATCATTGACAAAAAGTTTAAGACCTGCATTCAGGTAGGCATAACGCCATATTCGTTTTTCTAGAAAACTTTCGTCAAAAGTAAAATTGGGAAAGATATCACCATCAGGGAGAAACTCTATCAGCGTGCCATTTTTTTCCTTGGTTTTCCCTTTGGTGTTGTTCTTTAATTCTCCAAATTCAAAGGTGGCACTGGCATACTCTCCATCCCGGTAAGCGGTCACGACAAATTTCTCTGATAGAGCATTTACCGCCTTGGTACCTACCCCGTTCAAACCTACTGAAAACTGAAATACTTCAGTATTATATTTTGCTCCAGTATTAATAACAGACACACAATCGATAATTTTACCAAGCGGGATCCCTCTGCCGAAATCTCTGACCCGGCAATAACCATCTTCATCAACCTGAATGTCGATTCGCTTTCCAGCGCCCATTATAAATTCATCGACCGCATTGTCGATCACTTCTTTCAGCAGAACATAGATCCCATCGTCCTGGTGTGACCCGTCGCCGAGCCTTCCGATATACATTCCCGGTCGTTTACGAATATGCTCAAGGGAACTCAGTGTTTTGATCTTAGTTTCGTCGTAAAGTTGTGCTTTTGCGGTCATAATCTAACACGTTTTCTAGTTTTTTATGGTTGATTTTCGTAGGCGGAATAGTATTGCATTTGGTTCGAATAATCAATAACCCAAAACACAAAGTCAAAGATATATGTGAACAAACTCCCTCCTAGATGTGAGGCATCGGTTTGTTATGAAATTCTCATGACTCGTTCACAATCAGGACAAATCCAGGTGGGACCGTTAC
>QZLB01000320.1 GCA_004796425.1 Desulfobulbaceae bacterium
GGGTGAAGTTTACCGGTATCCAGCTCCGTTGAGAGATGGCCCAAAACCATTTCACCAAGGGCGAAAACTGCCGTCATCAAGCGCGAACAACGGTCTCTTTCACTGGTGAGGAACTGTTGGTCGGTGGGGCTCTTTTCCAGCACCCGCCAGAGATCCATACCGTAATTCACATAGGAGTGATGAACTCCTTCATCAAAGAGCTCAATGAGCTGCATCTCAGGTGAATGTGTAATCTGGTCCAGCTCCTGCTCAGCAGGAATGGAGCCGGCGATCATCCTGTTGAGATCATTGACAATAGTAATCAGCAGCGTTTCCCAATTTTGCATGAGCAGTTCTTTCTGATCTGCGGTTTGAAACGGTTTTGCGGAGAACTGATAATCCTGTCGATGAGTATATCCGCTTGGTGGGTGGTGCGTGTAGGTGCTGATGACCAGAATATTGCCTGAGCGATAGTTGATCGTCCCCATAACACTGATATCGTGTTCCGTTGGCTTCGCAGTTGTCAAACGTACCGGGTGATAGTAACCTGATTGTTCAAAAAGTTGCGCGAGCCTGGCAGTGAGAATACGGCTGAGCGATGCGGTCGTGAGGTTTGGGGGGGTGTTGAGTGCAGGAAATGACAGCGGCTCAGGGATTGAAAAGAGCGTAATGGACAGGGGGACATCCTGATGAGATTCTGCATCTGTTGGGTGGCTGTCAAGAACAACTGGTTGCAAAGGTGTGATGACTGGTACCGCCGAACAGCCCCATAACAGATTCAGGGTTATAAAGGAGATTATCCAGACTAGTTGGGCCAACGATTTTAACATCATTTCCTGTGTTAATTTTCCGACAAAAAGGTTGGACTTTAAGTGCCCTGGTACGAGCGATTTCATATCTCAATACGTTGTCTGGTTTGAGTTACCAGCGCCCAAGAGCTGATTTAATGGCTGCTTTAATGTGACTAATATACACGTCTTCAATGCCATTTAAATGAGCAAGCCCATCCTGATGGACAATCATTTCAATGCCTAGATTACCCAGCCGGTTCTTCCAACTTGTTGGATGGTCTCCGGTGATATCTCTTTGATAATGTACACCCGTAACCAGCAGGAATGGGATGACCGCCACGCGAGTGATATTCCGATTTTTGAGCTGGGTTAGGAGCGTCTCAGGCCGAGGGTTTTTTTCCAGCCCCCGTACATAAATTTCTTTTCCGTACCGGTTCTGCAATACATTTTCCAGGGTCGGGTACGCAGACCAGGATGGATGTTCGGTTCCATGTCCGAGCAGTATCAACGGCAGGTCCGGGTAGGTTGTAATTACCGGTTCGAGGCATTGGCTCAACGCTTCGAAATCAGCAGGTTCTGAAAGTAGCGGTAAACCGATCTGGTACGATTGATCGAGTGCGGTCGCTTGTCTTACCAACTGGTGGAATTCACTGCCGGCGATAATGTGTAACGACTGGAGAATCAGCGGCTGATTGGCTTTCAGCTCAAGCGTGTCCACCAGGGTATGAAGTTCACCCGGGTCTTCTGCGGCCAGCTTTTTCCGGGCGGCTGGTGAGGTGAAATGGTAATGGAACGTGCAATCGGGAAAAGCGGTCGCAATGCGATTGCCAAGCTCACGGTAGTTCGTTTGGGTGCTGCTGCTTGTCCCAACTGCTGAAAAAATAATGTGTCTCGGCATAAAAATTATATTCTCCAGTTCCCGCCTGTGTACGCGTGCACAACAATTGATAGGTTTCCTGAATAATAACAAGGCAATAATTTTTCATTGATTCAATATCTCTTTACATACCCCAGAGCTCTCTGATTTACGAGCACTATCACGACTCCTACAATGTGGGTTTTGTTTGACACTTTTCGGCCTGTTTGGTAGAATTTAATTTAATAATGTAATTATTAAACAGTTATTGTCTTACCGTCCTGGTGAGACGAAGATCAATCAGTTTAGGGAGGGTACATATGAAAAAAAAGTTATCAATACTTGCGCTTGCTGGCTTACTGGTCCTGCCGGGAGCAACGATTGCAAATGGCGGAGCAGATGTAACCGATCTTGAGAAGCGGATCGATGACTTGAGTCGACAACTGGCAGACCTTAAGGCGGCTCTTGAACAACAAAAGGAGGAAAACAAGGCGGCTAATGCCCGGATGGAGGAACTCACTGAAACAGTTGATGATATGGATGAGCGCGCTGATGACTGGGACCTGGCATCACGGATCAAACTAAGCGGTGATTTCCGTGCGCGATATGACTATTACAACGCAGATACGGTTTTTGACAGAAACCTGAAAAACGATGCATTGCTGACCAATAGGCTGCGGTTGAATATTCAGGTGAAAGCACTGGAAAATGTTGAGTTCAAAGGTAGACTGGCGATGTACAAGGCGTGGGGTATGCAATCGGCGTTTACTGATGATTCAGGAGCAATCTGGCCCGTTTTCGATGGTAATGCCAGCAGAAGTCCCGTTGGTGACAGTGCGCTTTATGTGGATCGCGCATATGTGAATTGGAATAATATTGGTGGCGCCCCTGTCTGGTTTTCCATTGGCCGACGGCCCACCACCGATGGACCGCCTGCGCAAGTCAGAATGGGATATGATGAGCGGTTTGCCACACCTGTTGCCTTTATGGATTGGCCATTTGATGGGTTGACCATGGGGTATGGCTATGATTGGGGTAATGAAGCACTTGGCTCGGGTAAGATCCGCTTCTGTTATGGCAGGGGATTCGAGGCAGGGCTCCAGGACGATACTCAGCTCAAAGATACCGATTTTGCAGGCTTTAACTGGGATGTGATCCATAAGGATTCACGGTTGCTTAATCTCCAGGCTTTTATGGCGTTCAATGTCTTTAATTATCCGAACTTCCAGGATCCGATTATTGATGCCTCTTTTGGCAGCCAGAGCGGGTTGGGCGACAGGACCAATCTTGGTGATGTTACTCACGTGGATTTTGTTTATCAGGATAAACTTGCAGGCTTCACCTATTTCATTTCAGGTGGGTGGTCACAAACTCAGCCTAATTCTAATGGAATGTTCAACGACTTCGCTGCAATGCAGGCAGGACTCCAGGGACCCAACACGGATAACGAGAATGGTTATGCCCTGTATGCGGGATTGCGGTATGACTTTCTCGATCTTGGTTTGAAGGTTGGTGCTGAGTATAACTGGGGATCGGAGTACTGGATTGCGATGACCCCAGGGCATGATGACATCTATATGTCAAAGCTAGCGACTCGCGGGCAAGTTTTTGAACTGTATACGATCTGGGATATTCCCGGTGGAGAAGCGATATCGGAATATGGTCGTGCCTTTATCAGACTCGGTTATCAGCACTACCAGTATGATTATTCCGGATCTGGGGATTGGAATATGCGACCCTATGATCTTGGAGATAGTCGTGATCTCGCAACACTTCGCTTGATGGGCCTTGACCCGGTAGAGCAGGCTGACCAGGTTTACCTGATGTTTGTCGCACATTTCTAAAATAAATCGAGAATAATCCAGAGCAGACAAGGGGCGTACCATAGAATGGTACGCCCCTTTTTTATTGAACTTTTTGTATCCCTGCTATAACCATACAGGAGTTGAAAATGGCTTTACAGTTGAAATCTGGAACTTCCTTCAAAATGGTGTGTAGATGGATCTGCTCGTACAAAATGGCCTGAACATACTGTTCAGTGACCGCAGTGGCGGTGTGAGCAGTGGTACCTTTAGCGGTATGAATCTCTCGAGATTTGTGGGTGATTCTGCAGCAGACGTGGAGACCAATCGGCAATTGCTGAAAAACAAGCTCAGAACCAATGTGCTGGTATCATCAGAACAGATCCATGGTGACCGGATACTGCTGGTAGATGATGAGTTAAAACAGGATCACGAGGCAGACGGTTATGATGGACTGATTACCCGCCAAAAGCACATCGCCATTATGGTACAGCTTGCCGATTGTCAGGGGGTTCTGCTTCATGATCCGACCACTGAAACGGTGGCTGCGGTGCACTGCGGGTGGCGGGGAAATGTGGCTAATATCCTGGGCACGAGTGTGAGGCAGATGAAGATTTTTGCAAACTCAAAGGCGTCAGATATACACGCCTGGATCTCGCCGTCCCTCGGTCCCTGCTGTGCCGAGTTTATTCACTATAAAAAAGAGCTCCCGCAAGAGTTTTGGCAATTCCAGACCCGAGATCATTACTTTGATTTATGGCAGATAAGCAAGTGGCAGTTGAATGAGGTGGGGGTACCGGAATCCCAGATAACCCTTCCGTCTGCGTGCACCTGTTGTTCCGAGCACTATTTCAGTTACCGGCGTGCAAAGAAGCTGGGGGATGGCGTTACCGGCAGGCACTGTGCGGCCATTATGCTACGCTAAATCATTATCCTGATAGAAGAAGACGACGATGAAGATATTGCTTGTTGAAGATGATACGAAAATTGCCTCCTTTATCGAAAAGGGTTTTCGGGAGGCGGCCTTTAGTGTGGATGTCTTTCATGACGGTCTCAGCGGGTATGAGGCGGCACTGGATAATAATTACGATGCAGCCGTGATTGATCTGATGCTACCGAGACTCGATGGCTTGACAATCATTGAGAAAATGAGAAGCGAAAAGATTACCACTCCCGTATTGATTCTCAGCGCCAAGCAATCGGTGGATGATCGAATACTCGGGCTCCAGAAGGGTGGCGATGATTATATGACCAAACCATTCTCGTTCAGTGAGCTGCTGGCAAGAATTCAGGCACTGATCAGAAGAGACCGCAAACATGTCGAATCAACGCTGCTGGAATACCAGGATCTCAATGTTGACGTCCTGAAGCGCTCGGTTTCCAGGGGTGGACAAAAAATCGAATTACCGGCAAAGGAATACGCATTGCTTGAGTATATGATAAGAAATCCCGAAATGGTGATATCGAAAACGTCGATCCTGGAACGGGTTTATGACTACTCCTTTGATCCCCAGACCAATGTGGTTGATGTACTGGTTTGCAGATTGAGAAATAAGATTGACCGGGACTTCGATAACAAGCTGATACATACCGTGAGGGGCGTTGGGTATGTCCTCAGAAAAGCTTAAACTGTTCTATAGGAGCAGAGTAAGGTTCTTCTGCTCCGTGGTTGCCATTCTGTGGCTGCTTCAAACATGTTTCCTTGGGGCATTACTGCTGCTGGTTAAGCAGAATCTGAGGCAGGGGGTTGAGGATGATCTGCGTCATGGAATGTCCTTTTTTGTCTCAAAAAACCATCGGCTGCTCTATGGACCACAGATTTTCGGGGCGGTGGTCGATGAAAAATCACTTGGTAATCTTGATTTCGTCAGGATCATAAGAGGAGATGAGCAATTGCTTTTCTCCACATCTACTTTAAACGGGGTCGATTTTACCATGTTGTCTCAGATTGATCCCTCTCTGAGCGGAGTCTGGCTACCACTCACGATTCGCCCGGATCAAACCGGTGATGAAATCTGGAACATATCCGCGGCAACCCCTGCTGAAAACCTCATTGTACAGGTTGGCAGTAGAGACCATCATCTGTTTGAGCTCTATCAGCGCATGAAGCACTACACAATGGGGGCCATCGTTGTTGCGCTGGTGGTTGCGGTGATCATTACTCAGCTCGGTTTAAAACTCTCACTTCTCCCACTGAATAGGCTCGCCAACAGACTGGCATCCATTAAGGATGGGGCTGATGATCTTCTCGATGACTCAAGCGTGGTGCTGCAAGAGCAGCGTCAGGTATTTCACCAACTCAATGAAATTATTCTGCAGAATAGAAAGTTGGTGAACGAGATGCAGGCCTCGCTGGATAATGTAGCGCACGATTTACGAACCCCAATGACGAGGCTCCGCTCAGTTGCGGAGTATGGCATCCAGGCTGGAGAAGACCATGAAAAACTGCGGGAAGCATTAGCTGATTGCCTTGAGGAAACGGAACGGGTGCTGGCCATGCTTAATACGATGATGAATGTGGCCGAGGCGGAGTCTGGGACCATGCAGCTGGCCATTGAACCCGTTCGACTCTGTGAAATGCTTCGTGATATTGTTGAGCTCTATGAGTATGCCGCAGAAGAGGCAACGGTCACCGTTGATATGGCTTGTGATGAGCGATTCATGATTTCAGTTGATCGGACCAGATTCTCCCAGGTCATTGCCAATCTTCTTGATAATGCAATCAAGTACAATAAAGCAAACGGCAGGGTCACCGTGACGGGACGAGATCATGACGAGTTTACCGAAATAGTGTTTGAAGATAGCGGTATTGGTGTGTCGGAACAGGAGAAATATCGAATTTGGGATCGTCTCTACCGCGGTGATCGCAGTCGCACCAAGCCAGGCCTGGGTCTTGGTTTGAACTACGTAAACGCGGTGGTTAAAGCCCATGGTGGTACGATTACCATGGGCAGTGTACTCAATGAGGGTACTACGTTTACGATTCGCCTCCCTAAATCGGCAGATGCAATGGAGTGGGACCAGATTACGACCTCATGAACCGTCTGGAAAAATCGTAATCAGCCCATGACATTTCGGAGGGTTCTGTGGTATCTTGACCCTCTTGTATTCTAAATCTTATCGTGATTCGCAGGTATCAATTATGACAACAATTACAATTGCGACCCGGAAAAGTAAGCTTGCGATGTGGCAGACTGAATATGTGGCTGCACGTCTGGAAGAGAAGGGCGTTAAGACTGAAATAGTCTCAATGGAGACAAAAGGTGATAAGATCCTCGATCGGTCGATTGCCAAGATTGGCAGCAAGGGTGTTTTCACCGAAGAACTTGAGGAGCAACTTGCCAGTGGGCAGACCGATATCGCGGTGCATAGCGCCAAGGACATGCAGTCGATCCTCCCTGAAGGGTTTCGCCTGATTGCCTTTACACCACGGGAAAAGAGCCATGACGTACTGGTCAGTCATTCGAGCCGGTTTAACTTGGCTGATCCCTCGCCATCATTTCGCATTGGCACCTCTTCCGTGAGAAGAGTCGCACTGCTCAAGCATCACTTCCCGACGATTGACGCGGTACCGATGCGGGGGAATTTACAGACCCGTATGCAAAAACTGGAAGATGGGCAATGTGATGCACTGATGCTCGCGTTCGCCGGAGTCAAACGGATGGGGTTTGATCATAAAATTGTTCACTCTTTTGATGAAAACATCTTTGTTCCCCCGGTTGGCCAGGGATGTATCGCCATAGAAGCAGCCGACAGCCTTTCGGAGGAAAAAGTCCGCCTGATCAGAGATTGTCTCAACGACCGTACCTCCGAAATATGCCTCAAAGCTGAACGGGCGTATCTAAAAACCCTGGAAGGCGGGTGCAGTATCCCAGCCTATGGCCATGCCGTATTGACCAAGGACTCGATTAACTTGACCGCAGGACTGGCGAACCTTGATGGCAGCTGGTTGCTTTGTAAACAGGAGAAAGGACCGGTAGATGCTCCTGAAGCACTTGGAGAGCAGTTAGGGGAATATGTACTTGAAAATGGCGGGGCGGAAGTTTTACGCCAATTAAAGAATGGCTCTTAAACGTCAAAAAAAAGCCGTTAACCATCTCCAGTCAAAAGAGAAGATGTTTGACGGCTGTTAATAGGTAACGGCGAGGGTATTAAATATTCACGAACGAGCTGCGGTCGATTTTCCCCAGAAAAATAGAGGTGCAGATCA
>QZLB01000118.1 GCA_004796425.1 Desulfobulbaceae bacterium
GAGTTAGGTGCACTATTGGAGACCGAGGGAAATCGCTACGGTAGAACCATCTACCTTATTTCCGACGAACCCTACCGGAAGATTGTTTTTGATAATCTGTCGGTTCCACCAATTTTTGGTTTGGTTCGAAACAGTATTGTCCTGTCTTCATTTTCCAAAGACCTCTCGCTGCCGGGTGAACGGATCGGTTACCTAGCCCTGCATCCCGAAGCAGATCATAAGAACGCAATTATCGATGCGATGACGCTGGCCACACGGATTCTTGGATTTGTCAACGCACCGGCATTCATGCAACGAGTGGTTGCTGAACTACAAGATGTGTCAATCGACGACTCAGTATATGCTCGAAGAAGAGAAGTTTTTTGCAAGATATTGCAAGACGCCGGTTATGAATTCATTCCCCCGAAAGGAGCATTTTACATTTTTCCCAAAGTACCAGGGGGCGATGACATTACTTTTTGCGCTTTTCTGCAGGAACAGAAAATCCTCGCTGTTCCCGGGCGTGGTTTTGGTGCACCTGGCTATATCAGGCTGGCATTCTGCGTTGAGGACAGTGTTATATCACGTTCTGCAAACGGCTTTCGGGCGGCCATGGAGAAAGGTTTGGACCGCTAGGAGTTTCGCCCGTTCTTATCAGTGTCGGTTTCAATTGTGGAGCCGACACCTCGCCCCATTACCTTCTCTTTTTCTGGCGCTGATCCTTTTTGTCTTTAAAAATCAACCGTACCGGTACTTTATCTAACCCCAACCCTTCACGATATCGGTTTGTAAGATAACGTTCGTAGGAAAAGTGGACTCCCTTATAACTGTTTGTCATCACAATAAATGTCGGAGGCTCTGAGCGCAATTGGGAGGTGTAGTAGAATTTGAGCCGTTTGTTTTTATAGATTGGCGGAGTATGGTGCTCTACCGCATCAGCAAGAAGACGATTTAAAGCAGCTGTTGGAAAGTTTGCGGTAAACTGTTTGAATACCGACCCCACAGTCGGAAAAATCTTTTTGAAGCCAATTCCGGTCTTTGCAGACGCGGTAATCAACGGTGCAAAACCGACAAAGGGTACCGCCCGGGCAATTTCCTCCAGAATCTGCTTTTGTCGTTTCTTGTCATCTTTAACCAGATCCCATTTATTGATCACCAGAACCAAACCGCAGCCTGCATCCTGGGTATAACCGATCACTTTCGTATCCTGCTCGGTGATTCCTTCTGATGCATCCAGCAAAACCACTGCAATATCACATCGTTCAAGTGCTGAAAGAGCCTTTAATATACTGAATTTTTCGAGTTTTTCTTTCGTTTTGCCCTTTCTCCTTATACCCGCTGTATCGATCAATAAGTAGTTACGTTCTTTATGGCTCAGCAGGGTATCTACCGAATCACGGGTCGTGCCCGAGACTTCGGACACCACCATTCTCTGTTCTCCGAGTATCCGGTTGATCATGGAAGATTTACCCACATTAGGTCGTCCAAAAAAAGCCAGTTTTATCGTATTGTCTGGAATATCTGCAGCGGTTGATTCTTCAGGGAGCTGTTCTATTAGGTGATCCATCAAGGTATCAAAGCCATAATTATGTTCAGCTGATACCGGATAGAGATGATCTACTCCCAGCTCATAAAACGGGGTCATCCGGTCATGCTCTATTTCCGGTCCATCTACCTTGTTCACGACAAAAAGCACCTGCTTTTCAGATTTTCTCAGCAGTTTCATCACCTCAAAATCTGTGGGCATTGGTCCGGTTTTTCCGTCAAATAAAAAAATGATACAATCGGCCTCTTCCATCGCTGCCATGGCCTGGCTTCTGATGTCATCCACCATCTGATCATCAGGATCATCATCGATACCACCGGTATCAACAATGATGAAGTGATGATCTTTCCAGGTAACTCTTTCGTACTGACGATCCCTGGTAACTCCCGGCGTCGGGTCAACGATCGCTTTTCGTGAACGGGTAATTCTGTTAAATAGTGTCGACTTGCCAACATTTGGCCTGCCAATGAGCGCGACAATTGTTATCGTATTGCTTTCCATGATTGATCTACTCCCCTTTGGCACTTCTATACTCGAAAGCACGCCGGTTGTCACCTGTTCAACCGCTTATATCGAGAGAGCGCCGTTGCCACGGTTTTTTTGAGCTGAGATAAATCTGCAAACAATGGCTCTGCAAGTCTCCCGCAGAGGAGTTCCAAAGA
>QZLB01000105.1 GCA_004796425.1 Desulfobulbaceae bacterium
CCAGCGATACCGGCAAAGCAATGGTTTAAATCAGCGGCTTTATTTGGCCGGCTACCAGAGCTCTTTCGAGATATGAGGCGACTCAAAAAACAAATGGCCACGCTCATCGATAAATAATAAGGGAGAAATAAGGAGACTTATGATGGTGGATATTGTCGAAACTGAAAAAATCGATGTGATAGAAATTATGAAGTTATTGCCACACCGATACCCCTTTTTACTGGTTGATCGCATTACTTCGCTGATCCCGAATGAAAGCGTGACCGGATTAAAAAATGTGACCGTCAATGAACAGTTTTTTCAAGGCCACTTTCCAACTCAGCCGGTAATGCCGGGAGTCCTGATCCTTGAAGGTCTTGCCCAGGCCGGTGGTTGTATGGCCTACTATTCACTTCCTGATATGATAGGTGAAAAATTGATCTATTTTGCGAGGATCGACAAAGCCAGGTTTCGTAAGCCAGTGGTGCCCGGTGACCAGCTTGTTTATCAGTTGGAGCTGATCAAGCACAAACGTTCGGTGATGGTCATGAATGCCCAGGCTTTTGTTGATGATGTCCTGGTAACCGAAGCTGAACTGATGGCGAGTTTTGGCTAAGAAAAGCAGTAAAGTTATTTAAAATCAAAAAGATAGACAGTTATGACAATACATCATGCAGCGGTAATAGACAAAAAGGCAGAACTTCATAGTACGGTTACAGTAGGTCCCTATGCGGTAATCGGACCAGATGTCAAAATTGGGCCGCAGACAAAAATAGAACCCCATGCGGTGGTTTCTGGACCAACAACCATCGGTGCAAATAATCTGATTGGCAGTTTTGCAACGGTGGGCGGTGCTCCTCAGGATTTGAGCTATAAAGGTGAGCCGACTGAATTGATTATTGGCGACAACAACCAGATCAGGGAGTATGCATCAATCCACCGGGGTACTCCCAATGGAAATTTTAAAACCGTAATTGGTAATAATAATCTACTGATGGCATATATCCATGTCGCCCATGATTGTGTGATAGGCGATCATGTGATCATGGCCAATGTGGCTACGCTGGCAGGACATGTTCAAGTGGGAGATCGAGCATCAATCGGTGGGCTAGTTGCTGTGCATCAGTTTTGCAGGATTGGACCGTATTCATATATTGGCGGCATCTCAGGCCTTGGTCTTGATGTACCACCGTATGTTATTGTCGCTGGTATTCGAGATCGAACCAGGGTTTCAGGCATTAACAAAGTAGGATTACGACGAAATGGTTTCAGCAGGGAGACCATCAGCAAACTCGATTCCGTTTTCAGGATTATCTACCGTTCACCGAATCTTTTACTCAAAGATGCCCTGGCGATGGCCAAGGATGAATTTTCGGACTGCCAGGAAGTAATAGAAATGATAGACTTTTTTGAGAGCTCTAAGCGTGGGGTTATACGGAGAACGAGTGAGGACGGCTAAGAGTTGATGGAACCGGAAAAGATTGGTGTTATTGCTGGGGGCGGCCAGTTCCCATTGCTCTTTATTGAGGCAGCTCAGCGCGCCGGGCGTAAAGTCCATGTTGTTGCCCATCGAAGTGAAACCGATGAGAAGGTCGCCAATGCAGCTGATGATGTGTGCTGGATAAAACTTGGTCAGCTCGGTAAAATTTTAAACTATTTCAAAAAAGCCGGAGTAACCGAGACGGTATTCCTTGGCACAATCACCAAGACCCAGATTTTCAGAGATGTGCTCCCCGATTTCAAGGCACTTAGCTTATGGAATAAAATAGATATCAAACAGGATGATGCTATTCTCAGAGCAGTAGCACAGTCGATTGAATCTGAGGGTATCAAAGTGCTGGAATCAACACTTTATCTAGAGCACCTGCTTTTTCCCAAGGGTATTTTGACCAAGAAGAAACCGACAAAAGAGCAGTGGAAGGATATCCAGTTTGGTTGGCAGAATGCCCGGGCGGTTGGCCAGCTCGATATAGGACAATGTGTCGTTGTTCGGGATTGTACTGTTGTTGCTGTCGAGGCAATCGAAGGGACCGATGCGACGATCAGGCGGGGAGGGGCACTTGCCAGAGAAAAGGCGGTGGTGGTCAAGCTGAAAAAACCAAACCAGGATTTCAGATTTGATCTTCCGGCCACCGGTATTGGCACAATCGAATCAATCAAGAGTGTGCGTGGAGCATTGCTTGCAGTAGAAGCGGGCCAGAGTTTGCTTTTTGACCGTGAGGAAATGATAGCGGCAGCAAACAAAGCCGGAATCGTTGTCATTGGCCTTGAGGAAGATGATCAGGGTGAGTTGAGTTGCTAGAGAATCATCTCACCTTATCGAAGAATAGAAAGGGTAACCTTATGCAGGCGATGGTACTTGCCGCAGGCTATGGAACGAGACTGAAGCCGTTTTCACTCTGCAGGCCAAAACCACTTTTTCCCATTCTCAATACACCACTACTCCTGGCCACCCTCGAACGACTGCAACACAGCGGTTTTACAACACAGGCATTAAATTGCTGCCATCTGTCCGAGCAAATCGTTGCGGCAACACAGCATGTTCCCGGCCTCATCATCCAGGAGGAGCAGTCAATTTTGGGCACAGGAGGCGGTATTCGGCAGATGCTCCCAAAGATTTCTGCTGAACCTTTGCTGGTCACCAATGGTGATATTTATCACTCCATTGATTTTCAAACTATATATGAGCAGCATTGCAGCAGCGATGCGCCAATTTCACTTGTGCTTCATAACTATCCAAGATTTAATAATGTGAATGTTTCCGAAAATACCATAGTCGGTTTTGGCAAGACATCCCGAGGGAGCAGTGACCAGCTGGCCTATACTGGTATTCAAATAGTTGAGCCGGCCATATTGAAGGGAATACAGCCAGGGGTGTATTCCTGTATCATTGAGTATTATCGGAGCTTGCTGGCAGATGGGGTTCAGCTCAATGCAATTATCATCGATGATTGTTTCTGGACGGATATGGGGACTCCTGCTGATTATCTACAACTTCATGAAGATCTTCTAATCGGGAACGCACCTGTATGGGCTGAGCTTGAAGCGAAGAATATCGAGCCTTTCTTTTCTTCAGATCAGGCAGTAATTGATCAATCCTGCAGATTTGCTGACTGGGCCTGTATAGGACGGGCTCGGGTTGGCAGGGACGTCGTGGTGAAACGATCGGTGGTCTGGGATGATGCGCAGATTAATGATGGAACTGAAATATCTGAAGCGATCATCATCCCAGAGATGTATAAAAGCCCGGGATACTAAAAGCGGTAGTGGAGTCCGAAGCTAAACATGGCCGATTCATGATCAAATCCAGAAGGGTCACCCGATACCTTATAGCTTTGTCCGGTTGAGGTGTCGGTAATTGTCTCCTCCCCTTTGAGTTCACTGTAGCTTTGTGCAAAAACGCCGAGTGAAACCGCAAAGTTCTCAGTGAAGTAATAAAACGCGGCAATATCGACACCAATCATTGTGCCACCTGAAAGATCACTCTCAAATCTCAAATTTCTCAAGTAGTGGTCATCGGTCTGCCCGGCCCAGAGATAGGGACTGCCAAAGACCTTTGCCTTGACTTTGAAGGACGTGGTGCCAAATCCAAAGCCGAGCCCCAGGTAGGGGACGTTGAAATATTGCTCATATGAGATCACTTTCTGACCACTGGGAAAGGTACCGGTTGAATCTCTAAAACCGTTTACCGAATAGATATATGTTCCCCCTTTGGCATCCCATGACCAGTTATCTCGCTTAAAACCAACAATGGCAAAAAGGGTAAACTCAGAGGGTGCAATGATGTTTATTTCACCATTGATGTCGAGCATGGTACCACTGGTGAGCGTAGTGTCCGGGTGATTCGACCAATGAGTCCATGGCAAGCCGGTGACAAACCAGTCGTAATCATCCATTTCGGCGTTGTCGGTTAGGTTGAACCAGAAATCAAGGTTGACATTAAGCCATCTGGGAGTGGTTAGCGTTAAGCCGAAGTTGGCCATCATGACGTTATCAATGGTCCAGATCAACTCACTGAGTTTGGCACCGTTACTTGTGTTGTAGGCAAATTCCCGCGATTCACCATTCAATACACCGGTGGCGATATGGGCTGACATGGTGATACCATGATTGTCTGAAATAATGGTCTGATCAGCGGGCGCAGGAGGACCACTCTTGACAGGGGTTCCTGCAGAGACATTACTCACCATGAAAAGGGAGAAGCTCAGGCAGAAACCCGTGAATATCCGGTATCCTTTTGTGATTGTTTTTATCAGGTAGGATCTGTTCATCGATATCTCCATTATTCTTGTGAGGGAAGGTGTAATCGCAAATACCAACCGGTAAACTACTGACCAAAGGGTGAATATCTGTTATTTTCTATTCAATAGTAAAGAGACGATTAAATCAAGCCTTAATGAAACCGGCTCAGAATGCATAACAATGGTGGTAAGCATCACATGCGTCACGTACGATCGATCACAAACTAATGGCAATTCTCTCTCCGACCGTCATCGCTGCAATAGAAAGTTTTTTTCGCAGTGAGTATGAATCAGTAGCCGTCAAACCTTATCAAACCTCGATTTTCAGTTTAAATCAGATGAGCGGCGATGGTTCGAATCGAAAATTTTTCAGGGTAACCGATAAAGACGGGGCAACGGTTGTAGCCGTGTTGCCTGAATCGTTAAATCCTAAAACATATGCAGAATTTCAAGCAACGCGAGATATCGGTTATCATTTAAAATCAGCTGGAAATCCTGTCCCTGAAATACTTGGCTCAGACCCGCAGACGGGGCTGGTGCTGTTTGAGGATTTTGGTGATGTCCATCTCTACGATCTGCTCTGCCGGGACCGAGCTGCGGGTCTTGCCTGTTACCCTGAGATTATAAGTGCATTGATTAACATGCAGGTATCTGGTTGTCAGGAATTTGACCAGGGGTGGTGTCATGACACCTCGGTCTACGATCGCAGTGTCATGATTGGGAGGGAGTCAGAGTATTTTTATGACGCCTTCTGGAAGGCGGTGCTTTCAGGTGCTGAAGTTCATGGAATCAGAGAAGAGTTTGCAGACCTTGCCGACAAGATTGCGAACCATCAGCAACACTTTTTTCTCCATCGCGATTTTCAATCGAAAAACATCATGATCCATAATAATTCTATCGGTATCATTGATTTCCAGGGGGGGCGGATCGGGCCACCGGGTTACGATATTGCTTCCCTGCTGATTGATCCATATGCCGGTCTGAGCTTGTCAGAGCAGCAGCAGTTACTTACCTTGTACCTGGAGAAGGCATCAACATTTAAGGAAATTGATGTTGACCGGATACAACGATCTTACCCTTATCTCGCTGTCCAGAGGAATCTACAGATTATCGGTGCGTATGCGTTCCTCACCTATCAGGCAGGAAAACCGTTCTTTGAACAATTTATCCTACCATCTTTGGAACTCCTCTGCGGGAGACTTGCAGAGCCATTGTTTGCAGATTTATCTCAGCTCAAAAAAACCGTGGCAACGGCGCTCTCTCGATATAAGCGGTTGAACAGGTGACAACCGGCGTGCTTTC
>QZLB01000321.1 GCA_004796425.1 Desulfobulbaceae bacterium
AGGCACTGGCCTTTGAGCGCTTTCCATGGAGAGGCTTCTTTCTTGCCCGCCCGGACAAAACGACGGTATTGGGCCTGGGCCTTGGGGCGTGATTTGGCGAACCGGCGGAGAATCCAGTCCGTGCTTAAGAAAGCGGGTGTTTCGACCATGCCGGCCGTGGCCTTGAAACTGGACCAGCGGTACCGGCCCGGATCGTGGGTCATCCCGGCCCGAAGCGGGTTGAGCACGATCTAGCGGCAAAGCTCAAGCAAGTAGGCGTCCTTGTCCACGATAATCGACTTGAAGCGTCCCTGGAACACGTGGCCCACGCGCTGGTGTTTGCGGTTGAAGCGTTGGGTGTAGATGCCGTTGATCTGCTTCATGATCCGTGACAAATTAGTTTCCGGTGTTTATATGAGCACATGATAGTGGTTGGTCATCAGGCAGTAGGCATGGCAGATGCCATTGCAGTCCGAAAGGGTTTTTTCCAGGATCTGAAGAAAGCTTTGCCTGTCCCGATCATCCAGAAAGATGGGCTCTTGGGCATTGCCCCGGGCGGTCAGGTGATAAAGCGCGCCGGGAATTTCGATGCGCAGGGGGCGTGCCATGAAATAGACCGTAGCAGATCGAATCCTAAAATAAAGGACCTGACCCCATTTATTCTGCATTCATTTTGCAGATACTATCCATTTTACGTTTTGGTGGTTTTGTCATCAACCGGTTTGCGGGAAGATTTTTATGGATGATGAAAACTTTTTACCCTTCATCATACGCTCGAAGCTGCACCGGCCGCAGATTCACTGCGTCTATTTATATAGGCAGCAGTTAATTGACCATCTCGATCAGCGCCGCAACCGACCGTTATCCTTGATTTTGGCGCCGGCCGGATACGGCAAGAGCTCACTGGCGAGCTACTGGTTGGATACAAGCGACGGTCCCAGTGCCTGGGTATCCCTGGATGCGAACGACAATGACCTGCGCTTGTTCCTGGGCTACTTTCTGGCGGCTATCCGAACCATCTTCCCCGAATTTGGCACGCAAACCCTGGCCATGGTGGATGCCGAAACACTCCCGCCGGTATCGAAACTTGCCGGAACCCTCATCAATGATATTGACCGGATTGAACAATCGTTCATTCTGGCACTTGATGATATTCATCTGCTTGAGGACGAATCCGTTCTTGAGCTGCTCAGCCAACTGCTGCGCCATCCACCGCAATCGATGCATCTCTTGCTGATTGGCCGTTGGGAACCTGCCCTGCCGATTTCCAAACTGCGCGCAAATCGCCTTATGACGGAAATTCGAACACAAGCCTTGCGCTTTAACCAGATGGAAATAGAGAAATTTTTAACGCAAATGCTGGGAACTCAGGTTGATCCCTTCACAGCCGCCGCTTTGGCAGAAAAAACGGAAGGCTGGGTGACCGGGCTGGTCCTGGCAGCCATTTCCATGCGCAATCAGGGGCGTCTCGATCCCGCGTTGCTCGAGCCGCAGGTGGACGCTCAGTCTGTGATGGAGTATCTTTTCCACGAGGTCTTCTCCCAGCAGCCATCGGAAATCACACAATACCTTATAAATACTGCTATTTTGGATCGCTTCTGCGGGCCGTTATGTGAGACGGTGTGCGCTAATGGAGATGATCCGCCAACGTTGAAAATCGGTGGATGGGAATTCATTAAATGGCTAAGAAAACAAAACTTGTTCTTGATCCCTTTGGATCATGAAAAGCGGTGGTTCCGTTATCACCATCTTTTTCAGAAACTCCTGCTCAACCAACTTAATCGTCGCCTCAGCCAGGATGAAATTAAGGCACTCCACGTCCAGGCCAGCAAATGGTATGCCGAAAACGGTCTGATCGAGGAAGCAGTTAAACACGCCCTGGCCGGGGATAAACCACAGGCAGCAGTGCAAATGATAGCGAATCACGGCTTCGATCTGTTGGACGATGGACAGTGGCCGCGCCTGCAAAGGTGGTTGAATATGGTTCCCGGCGAAATAGCCGATCAGGAGGTCGATCTAGTCCTTCTTTCCGCCTATTTGCATCAGATATATTCCCGTTATCCAGAGCTGGGGTTCTGCCTGGACAAAGCAGAGGCATTGTGCACCAACCCGACAACCGAAGCGTCTGTCGAAGGGCACCTGAACACCTTACGCGCTTTTCAGCATTATTATGCCGCCAATGGTGAACGCAGTGTAACCTGCGCAAAGCAGGCAATCAAGAAACTCCCACTAAATCAGCGATGGGCGAGGAGGTTTGTTTTTCTCGTGAAAGCGATAGCTCATCAGATGCTCGGTGACCGTGAAGCAGCTTTAGCCGCATTCGAGGAAACAATTCGAGAATCAGATCTGTATGGTGAAATTAAGAAAAGCCATTTTCTGTCAAACCCCTGCCATTTTCACTGGATGGAGGCTGACTTGCTATCCATGCTGAAGACGGCCGAGGAAGCGCTTGGGATAAGTGAAGATAATCGATCACATCAAGCGATATTCCAAGGCCTCTATTTTAAGGGTATTGTTCACTACTGTCGAAATGAACTACAAGCGGCTGAAGAAATACTGGCCCCGGTGGTCAAGGAGCCATATTCCCAATATGCATGGAACTTCATTCACAGCGCTTTTGCCCTTGCCCTCGTCTATCAAGCCCGAGGCCAAACTGATGAGGCTTGTCAGGTTGGCGAGGCTGTGGTTTCCTACGCCCTCAATTCCAAAAATCCACTTTTGCTAAGGTTTTCCCGGGCCTTCCAGGCGGAGCTTGCGCTGAGGCAGGGACACCTTGCCGAGGCCTCGCTTTGGGCGGGACAATTCACTGCTAAACCGTTCGCAGCGATGTATCGGTTCTATGTGCCGCATCTGACCCTGGTCAGGGTGCTGATGAAACAGGACAACACGGATAGCCGTAAGCAAGCCGCCGGTCTCCTCGAGCAGCTTTACGACTTTGTCACTTACACCCACAATAGGCGTGTTCAGATCGATGTACTGGCCCTGCAGTCCTTGCTCTATGATTCCGATGGCGAAGAATCAGCTGCGCTGGAGAGTTTAACTCATGCGCTTCAACTGGCCGAGCCGGGTGGTTTTATCCGCCCTTTTGTAGATCTGGGGCTAAAAATGGAGGGCCTGCTCAAGCAATTAATGAAAAATAAAGTTGCTGTGGAGTATATCGGAAGAATCCTGGCTGCTTTCAGGGATGATACTCAAAGAGCGGCGCAGGATATGACGTCGACCCAGCCCCTGCCCAAATTACAGGTTGAATCTGAAACCGAGGTTCAAATCCAAAATTCATTGCTTGATCCCCTGACCAATCGCGAACTTGATGTTCTGGAGCTTTTAACCCAGCGGCTGAGCAACAAGGAGATTTCTGAAAAACTGTTTATTTCGGTTGGAACCGTCAAAAATCATCTGAAAAACATATACCAGAAGCTCAATGTCAAAAAGCGGTGGGAAGCCGTAGAAAAGTCCAAAATATTGAAAATATTAGACTAATTTACTCTCCACATTCTCCAATCCTTTAATTGCGGCGCGCCATCCATATCGAGTCATGAGCCCTCTGCTCCCACCTATCCTACCAAGCCAGATAGGCGAAGCGGCATACCCTGCAATTGACCACAAAAAATAGCCCTTTTTCGTTACTTTTTTGTCCCTTCTTGGGACTGGTGGCATGGTTCAAAAGTCAATAGGGTCTTATCAAAAAGATCGGAGACTTTTGTCC
>QZLB01000009.1 GCA_004796425.1 Desulfobulbaceae bacterium
ACCATTTTCGATAAAGTGACTGAAGAAATGTCTGTCGGGAGGGAGGAAATCTTTGGCCCGGTACTCTGCGTCAAGCGGGTGGACAGCTTTGAAGAAGGGCTGAAGATCATGAATGACAGCCGTTTTGCCAACGGCTCGGTCATCTATACCCAGAATGGTTATTATGCCCGGCAATTTGCCAAATTAACGGATGGCGGAATGGTTGGAGTGAATGTTGGTATTCCGGTACCGTTGGGTATTTTTGGATTTACCGGTCACAAGCAGTCATTTTTTGGCGATCTTCACGTGATGGGAAAAGACGGCTTTACCTTTTATACCGAAACCAAAGTGGTCACCCAGACCTGGTTCACCGAAGATGGCGATGTCTCTTCAGCCGTCGATACCTGGGATGGCACCATTACTTCCATGCCTGATAAAGATTAACTGGATCAATTCGGGGAGGGCAAAAAACGCACGTTTTTGCCTTCCCCGATCAGCACTCGTTTCGCTCCAAACCCAATAATTTGGCGCAAGTGTTGCGCAAAGTTCCTCAGTGGATTGACCACTCTCTCATTCGGTCATATGGTATGAGCTGCCCTGAATTGCCTATGACCAGTCATCAGCCAAAGTGGTGAATGTGCTGGTATGAATAATTAATACATTACCGGATTCGGTATTTTTCAGAAAAGCATATGAACGAGCAATTATACCAGGAACTTGCTGAAATCGTTGGTACAGAGAATATTTCCCGGGCCGATGCAGATAGAATCACACACTCCTATGATGCCACCCAGGAGCAGCATTTGCCGGATGCAGTTGTCTACGCCGAGTCAACGGAGATGGTCAGCCAGGTGGTGAAATTTGCCAATAAACATACGATACCACTCCTGCCGAGGGGTGCCGGTTCCGGTTTCACCGGCGGGACGCTGCCCATAAAAGGGGGAATCGTTCTGGTATTGACCCGGATGGACAACATTTTGGAAATAGACAGCGAAAACCTCACCGCCATTGTGGAGCCCGGGGTTATCACTGCACAGTTGCAGCGTGAAGTAGAGCGTTTGGGCTTGTTCTATCCCCCCGACCCGGCCTCGAAAGAATTCAGTACCATGGGTGGCAATGTGGCCGAGTGTGCCGGTGGTCCGCGTTGCGTGAAATACGGGGTTACCAGAGATTATCTGCTTGGCCTTGAAGTGGTCACGCCCCAGGGTGAAATTATCACAACCGGCGGCCAGACCATAAAAAACGTCGTGGGTTACGACCTGACCAGGCTCATCGCAGGGTCTGAGGGTACGCTTGGCATTATCACCAAGATTATCCTGAAACTCCTGCCAAAACCTGAAGCGAAAAAAACCATGCTGGTCTTTTTCAAATCCATTGATGGTGCTGCCCAGTCGGTATCGGATATTGTCGGCGCAAAAATTATCCCCACCACCCTCGAATTCATGGACCGGGCAACGATTAACTGCATTCGGGGTAAAAGTGAAATTGAGATCCCGCGAAGCTGTCAGGCGATTTTAATCATTGAAGTTGATGGTGATCGGGAGGTGCTTGATCGAGATGTCGAACGAATTCTCGATGCCATTGCGGATAACGATATCATCGAGACCACCATTGCTGAGAGTGATGAAGAGTCGGAGCGGATCTGGCAGGTACGTCGCGTTGTCAGTCCCAGCTTGAAGCAATTGAACCCGGACAAGTTTAACGAGGATATTGTTGTACCGCGCTCAAAAGTACCGGATATGATCAGGGCGCTGGAGCAGATTGCTGATACCTATCAGGTCCCGATTGTTAATTTCGGGCATGCCGGCGATGGTAATATCCACGTCAACGCCATGGTTGATCTCAGGGATGAAGGTATGGATGAAAAAATCCAGAAAGTAATGGATGATATTTTCAACGCTGCCATTGACCTGGGTGGCTCCATTTCCGGGGAACATGGGATCGGGACCTCTAAAGCGAAATACCTTAGTTATGAATTAAATCAGCAGACCATTGGTTGCATGAAAGCCATCAAATCTGCTCTTGATCCCCAAAATATCCTTAATCCCGGCAAGATTTTTCGGGACCAGGAAGGTGCATAAGCAGTTTTGACGTATGAATAAGAATAAAGAACTGAAAGATTTTACCGCGGTTATCGAGCAGTGTGTCAAGTGTGGCGTATGCCAGGCGCATTGCCCCACCTACCAGGCCGATAAACGTGAAGGCAGTGTGGCCCGCGGAAAGATAGCCCTGGCCGGCGCACTGATCGATGGTCAAACGGAGTTGGATGAGGGGGTGCAGCGCGATATCACGATGTGTTTGATGTGCGGCTCCTGCGTCGCCAAGTGCCCAAGCAAAGTACCAACCCATGAGATTGTCGGAGCAATCAGGCGCCAGGTTACCGATAACCAGGGGCTCTCGCTCATCGGCAAAACGGTTTCAACACTTCTGCCGAGAAGAAAGCTGCTGAACGTCCTGACCAAATCCGGTGCACTGGTTTCCCCGTTGCTGCTCAAAAAAGTACCGGAAACCAGTGGACTGCGGTTGCGAATCCCGTCCCCGATGATGAAGGGTCGCACCGTCCCGAAAACACCACTGACAAATCTGTTTGACCGGGTAAAAGAGTTTAGTCCAGGCGATGGGGAAAAACCAACCATCGGTTTTTTTGCCGGCTGCGCCATCACCTATCTCTATCCGGAGATTGGCGTTTCCCTGGTGGGCATTCTCAACAAACTGGGTTACTCGGTATACCTTCCGCGTACCCAGGGCTGTTGTGGCATTCCGGCACTATCTTCGGGTAATGGTGCACTGGTGGAGCAGCTTGCCGAGCGTAATGCTGACTCGTTTGCAAATCCTGATCTGAAATATATCATTACTGCCTGCGGTTCATGCAATAGCGGTATCGGGGAGTACTACCAGAGCATGAAAATGGATCTGGAGCAATTTACCTCCCGGGTAATCGATTTAAGTGTATTTCTGCAGCAGGAAGGCTTGTATGAGCGATTAGTTGAAACAGAACCCTGGCAGCAGCCGCTTCGGGTCACCTACCACGATCCCTGTCATCTCAAATCCCAGGGGATTACCAAAGAACCGCGGGAGTTATTAAAAGCACTACCCAATGTCGATTTCGTGGAGATGGAACATGCCGATACATGTTGCGGTCTGGGGGGAACCTTCTCGGTCCACCATTACGAAACGTCTAAAAAAATTGGGTCGCGGAAACTACGCGGCATTGAAGAGAGTGGTGCGAGCTTGATTGCAACCGCCTGTCCCGGTTGTATAATGCAACTGCAGGATGTGATTAATCACCAGAGTCTTAAGGTAAGAGCCGTGCATCTGCTGGAACTGCTCGAGCAGGCGCTTGGTGAGGAACCAGTAGGCGGTTAATTCGCGTGCAGGACAAACTGCACCGGCACCAGAATGGTGCTTCTTCGACCAATTCCCGCCTCTTTTTCAGGAATAAAACGCCATTTTTTTACCGCCCGCAGGGCTGATTTGTCGAGAATGTCATAACCGCTGCTTTTCTCCAATTTACAGGAGGAGGCAGTGCCGTCCGGCTCTACAACGACCTGCAGCATTACCGTTCCCTGCCATCGTTTTCTTTTGGCCAGCGGAGGATAGACCGGTTTCGGGTTGTCCTGGTAACGCGGTTTTGCCAGCACGGGAGGCAGACGGGTTTCCTGGCTTTTGCCCGCAGGGGCTGGTGGCGGTGTCGGCGACACTTGGGGTTGGGGTCGCGGTTTGACCTCCTGACTCTGTTTTACTACCTGTTGCACCCGTTTTTCTTTTTGCGGAACTTTCACTTTACGTGCCTGCGGGCTGATTTTCTGCGGTGCTTTCGCTACCTCTTCGGGTTCAGCAATGGGCTCAGGTTCAGGAATTTTTAGTGGTTCGGGCTCCGGTTCTCTCGGTTTATCAGGTGGTGGACTGGGAGGTGGTTCACTGATATCGGGTGCGGGTTCGGTTACCTCGTTCTGCTTAACGGTTGGTTTGGAAATAGTGATGGAAATTGGCTGATCTTGTGATACCTGGAGTTCCGTGGGCTGGTTATTGATGGGAAGAAAGGAGAGACCAAGATGGAGCAGGGCGGCAAGCAAAAAGGCGATACCGAGTCTGCTGAGCCTCATGGTGTATGCGCCTGTAAGGAAATTTCGGTGACACCGGCCTGCTTGATGACATCGAGTACCCCAAACAACTGCTGATAGGGTGTCGTTTCATCGGCAAACACCAGCACATTCACTTCCTTAGTCGTGGAGCGGTGATCCTGGAGCAGGGAGAGCAACTCCGGTCTGGTTATCAGACGCTTATCCAGGTAGAGCGTAACCTGCTGATCCGGGTCCGTCTTGAGAAAGACACTGAAACTCTCGGATTCGGTAACCACTGCCTGGCTGGATTCCGGCAGGTCCAGATCAAGACCCCGGTGAACCGCCATCGACAGCATGGCGTAGATGAAGAAAATGAGCAGCAGGAAGACGATATCGATCAATGGCAGCATTTCGATCCGTACCGCTTTTTTCTTTCGGCCTCTTATTTTCATTATGGTCTATCACTACCATTGCTGAGTTTTTTGAAAACAACCTCAAGACTGGTCGCGTATTTCTCTATGGTATGAGCCGCCTGATCGATGCGGGTGTTGAGATAGTTATAGGGGACCACGGCAACAATTGAGATAATCAGGCCGGTGGCGGTGGTGATCAAAGCTTGAGCGATTCCGGACGTGACCAGTTTCGGATCAGCAATTCCAGCTGCACCGAGCATCTCAAAAGAGCTGATAATACCAAGGACCGTACCGAGAATTCCCAGCAGGGGTGCAATGGTGATCATCGTATCAAGGGCGGGCATGAACCGGTTCATGCGGCGTAGAATTAACTCCGCTTCGGCCTCCATGGCTGGCCCCATGTCATAATCCCGATGCATGATACCGACTACCAAAACCCGGATTACGTGGTCCCGGTTTTCCTCGGTCACTTTTCTGATTTCATCCCACTTGCCGTGTTCTGCCAGATAGAGCACGGTATCAAGCAGGACGCGATCTCGTCTTGCTTCGAGCTGCCCCCAGAAAATGATCCGCTCGATAATTACGGTCAGGACAATCAAGGAGCAGACCAGCAGGGGCCACATAATTGGCCCGCCATTGTGGAAGAGCTCAAGCAGTGTCATGGTGAAACCTCCAACTGCGCCTTCGGGTGCAGATAGTGCGAAATGATTTCTAATGTACTCACAAACGTCGCTGGTGACGGGCTGCAGGCAATATCGGGATTAATGATATGAATCCGGTTATCTTGAACGGCACTAATCGGCTCGATCTTTTGCCACGTTTTCATCTCCTGAGCCGCCACACCGGTCTCAGAACCCATGATCGCGATAATGATCACTTCCGGGTCTTCTTGAACGACCAACTCGTAAGATACCCTACCAGACTCTTTTCCCTCAAGGATATTGATGCCTCCCCCAAGCGTTATAAAATCATTGAGAAACGAATCCTCTCCTACCAGGTAAAGTGGTTCTGCACCAATCTGTATCGCTACCCGTGGAGGAGGATAACTTCCAACCGCATTGGTGATTGCACGGACGCGCTCTTTCAGCTGTGAAACAATCGACCGTGCTTTTTCTTCACGGCCAATTAACCTGCCCAGTTCGATCAGGTGATTGCAACTCTCCTCAAAGGAGCGTGGTTGGTCAAAGTGGGCGACATTGTAGCCAAGCTGTTTCAGCTGGCGGAGCTGAGCCGACTGACTTAAACCGGTGGTCAATATCAGATCGGGATCAAGGTTAATGATTTTTTCCAGACTGGCCTGCAATACCGAGCCAACCTTTGCAATCTGTTTTGCCGCTTCCGGACGTACACAATAAACCGTATTGCCGACCAACCGGTCTTCTGCACCAAGCAGATAAACATTTTCTGTGTTGATCGGACCAAGGGAGACAATGCGCTCAACCTTTTGGCCCGCATCGGCGTTGTGTGCCACGGGCGTTAGAAGGAGCATGAGCAAGAGATAAAAGCGTTTCATAATATAATCGTTTTTTGCTGGCTGGTTATTGTACCATAACTCAACTTCTTGAAATCCTGTTTCACCGTTACGGACTGATTGTTTGTAGGCCGCTGATTATTGCGCCAAAAGCTAATTGCAGTACCGTGGTGAGTGCAGGATCATCAAGGGGTGCAAAGCGAGTGGTGTCACCCCCAATATCTTTAGCCACCAGCTGACACCAGCGGGAGAACTCAGTTAAATCGGTGATCAGACCCGTTTCATAATGATCACTGATGGCAAATGCACTATGCATAAATGATTGATAACGCTCTTGCAGCATTAATTGTTCAAACGTCTTAATCAACGCTGGAGACTGCAGGGAGCTTCGCCCGATTGACATCAGGTCTATTCCTCTTTCCCGGGCGCGCTGGTAAACCGAGCGCTGGGAAATAATCCCACTCTGTTTAACAACAGCCTCCTGAACGCCCTGATAGACACTTCTGGCGATCAGCTCACCCATTTTTGAGTGTCCGCCACTGTTATCAATAGTAGGCCCGGCTCCCTGGGCAATCATGATATTATCGGTACCGGTACCGGTCGCCGCATTATGCATCCCGCTGTAATTTGAGCGGATATCCAGATCACGTAAGGCTGCTGTTTTGGCTTCTGTTGCGGTGATCAGTGCCCTGGTCATGGCCCGGGGTGAGAGTGTGGTATTGGAGAGCAAAACCATATTGATAGTGCCATTATTCTTTTCACCATGGGGTGTACTCAACTCATAGTACAATCCTTGATCAGCCGCCATTTTCATGCTGTTACCGCTCACCCCGGCGGTCACCAGGGCAGTCACCCGCATCTCCTCATAGGATACTTCAGATATCGCCAGATTATCCATGTCGGCACCGGTGAAGAGCATGCTCATCTCATCTTCCGTACGACCAAGCGCTGCATAGGTGCGTCTTTTTAGTCCGGCCAGGCCTGATTCATGGCCCAGTCCCCAGGCAGGGGGTGGAAAATAGTGATTGCCGATAGTGCGGATGTTATCGCGCCAGCCATCAAGCGTTGAGAGAATTGTCATCGGTCTGGTGAATTCGATGAGCAAAGATTTATTGGGGAAATCGCTGATATTGCTGTGCACCACTGACCCGCTTTTCACATAGTCATGAACGATTGCTAATTGTTCTGTAGATACAACACCATCCGGCAGCACCTGGTTTTTCGGGTCACTGAAATACTCTTGGTGGATCGTGGCACTGAGCCAGGCGACAAAATACCCTGAATTTGTTGCCACCCGGCAGGTAAGATCACAGGGAAAGAACAGAATTTTGTTGTTAA
>QZLB01000046.1 GCA_004796425.1 Desulfobulbaceae bacterium
ACCGGGCCGCTTAGTTAACCAGGACCCTGCAGAATCTTCTTTTGCCAACTTTCAGGACATATTCACCATCGCGGTCAAACACAAAGTCAGGATCATTCACTTTATCACCATTGACGCTGACCGCATTCTGCTTGATCATTCTTTTTGCTTCACCATTTGATTTTACCATTCCAGCATCTACCAGAAATTTGGGTAACCACACCTGATCCGCCAGGATAAGTTGATGGGTCTCCATCTCATCGGGCATATCTCTTTTGGCAAAGACATTTTCAAAATGCTGTTCCGCTCGCAGGGCTGCTTCTGCTGAATGATAGCGACTGGTTATTTCTTTCGCCAGCTTCTGCTTCACTTCCTTGGGGTGAAGTGCACCTTCAGCAATACCGTCCTTCAACGATTGAATGTCTTTGGTTGAAACATCACTGAGCAGCTCATAATATCTGAACATGAGCTCATCGGAAATTGACATGATCTTGCCATAGATATCATTGGCAGGCTCTGTAATGCCAATGTAGTTACCCAACGACTTTCCCATCTTGTTGACCCCGTCCAGCCCTTCAAGTAGCGGCATGGTAAGAACAATCTGCGGTTCCTGGCCGCGTGAACGCTGCATATCACGTCCCATTAAGACATTGAAAAGTTGATCGGTCCCGCCAAGCTCTACATCTGCTTCCATGGCAACTGAATCGTATCCCTGGATGAGAGGATAAAGAAACTCATGAATGGAGATCGGTTTACCACCCGTGAAACGATTTTTAAAATCTTCACGTTCAAGCATCCGGGCAACGGTCAACTCCGAAGCCAGTCGTATCATTTCAAACGAATCAAGTTTACCCAGCCATGCGCTGTTAAAAGCGATCTTCGTCTTTTCCGGGTCAAGTATTTTAAAGACCTGCTCTTTATAAGTTTCTGCATTCCTGGCAACGTCTTCCGGGGTAAGTGGTTTTCTGGTTTCTGACTTACCCGTAGGATCGCCAATCAACCCGGTAAAATCACCAATGAGAAACGTTACTTCGTGACCGAGCTCTTGGAAATGTTTCATTTTCTGCAGGAGCACCGTGTGCCCCAGGTGGAGATCGGGTGCTGTCGGATCGAAACCGGCTTTCACCTTCAAGGGTTTGCCGGTTTGCAGGGACCGCTCAACTTTCTTGCGCAAATCTTCTTCGGAAATGCAGTCAACTACACCGCGCCCAATCAACTCTAATTGTTCATCGACCCCTGTCATCACAAACCTGTGTTCTTTGAATAGTTCAATAGCGCTATTTGGCGTATTCCACTGAGCGCGTTTCCCGTATCACGGTAACCCGGATTTGGCCCGGATAGGTAAGTTTATCTTCAATTGACTTGGCAATATCCTGGCTCATCAGCAAGGCATCACTGTCCCCGATTTTCCCTGAATCAACAATAATACGCAACTCACGTCCAGCCTGGATCGCATACGATTTTTCGACGCCATCAAACGCATTGGCGATACCTTCGAGGTCTTCAAGGCGTTTCACATAACTTTGCAGCATCTCCTTACGCGCACCAGGACGGGCACCGGACAAGGCATCTGCCGATTGCACCAGTACATCAAGTACGCTCTGCGGGGGCAGATCCTCATGATGCGCTCCGATGGCATAAGAGATCTCTTCCTGCTCACCATATTTTTTGGCAAGATCTCTGCCAATCACGGCATGTGATCCTTCAACCTCATGATCGACGGCCTTGCCAATATCATGGAGTAAACCGGCACGTTTCGCGAGCTTCACATCAAGACCCAGTTCGGCCGCCATAATACCACAGAGAAAGGCTACTTCCAAAGAGTGCTGCAGGACATTCTGGCCGTAACTGGTTCGATATTTCAATCGACCCAGGATATTTATCAACTCAACATGTACACCATGTGCTCCGACATCAAAGGTTGCCTGCTCGCCCGCTTCGCGCATATTGACTTCAAGCTCTTTGGTCACTTTCTCAACAACTTCTTCAATTCGTCCGGGGTGAATCCTTCCATCACCGATAAGCTGATGCAAGGCCAGTCGCGCAACTTCCCTGCGCACCGGATTAAAGCCGGACAAGATGACCGCTTCCGGGGTATCATCGATGATTATATCGATACCGGTTGCCGCTTCGATGGCCCTGATGTTACGTCCCTCCCGGCCGATAATTCGCCCCTTCATCTCATCATTTGGCAAGGGCACCATGGATACGGTTTTATCTGCAACATAATCACCGGCATATCGGGAGACCGCGAGAGAAATGAGATTCTTGGCCTTACGGTCAGCCTCCATTTTCATTTCATTCTCAATTTTTACCAGACGCTTTGCGGCATCCATGCGAGCTTTGCTTTCCAGGGAATCCATCAGCAGCTTTTTCGCCTCGTCCTGGCTGATTCCGGCAATGCGCGAGAGCTCGTATCGTTGCTTACCGATCAAATTATCTACTTCCTTGTGCTGCTCTTCAACCTGGCGCTGCCGCTCCTTGATACGCTCCTCTTCGTTGGAAATTTCATGGCGACGACGATCACAATTATCCCACTCTTTTTTGAGCTGATCACGTTTTTTGTTCAACTGATTCCGCTCATCTTTGAGCTCACGGCGGTCGGCTTTCAGTTCATCCTCGGCAGCCTGCTTAACCTGATAGGCCTCTTCCTTACTTTGGAGCAATGCCTCTTTTTTCAGTTGCTCGGCCTCCACAATCGCGTTTTCTATCAATTGCCGTGCCTGATCTTTGATATTTTGGGCATGTCCCTCTACAAACCGCTTCCTCAAGACAAATCCCAGAGCGGAGCCAGCAAGTAGCCCAAAGAAAATAAAAATGGAAGGGTGGTTGAGTATGTCCATGAACTGATCATTCCTCTATCTTTCAATCAGTACAGAACGGGGAAATAGGGGGAGGTGGTACAGGCTCAGGAATATGAGTGGGCCGTGGTAATCATTACCCGTGAGAGCTCAGGAGCCAAAACACTCCCAAACCAGTGCATTTTTCCGGAATTGCAGGGGATTGCACCGAAAGAAAAACACCGAATCTCTCAGAATCTATGTAAATCAGCCATTTTGTGTTCCCAGCTGAAGGACATCTCGTCATATTTCAAGAACTGCTGTATCTCAGGTCATTCACTACAACCTGAAAACCCATTCCGTACTGCCGGATAACATGTAACGTACAGGTATGTCATCCATATATTAAAACGATGACCGGCCTCCTCCGGGCATCGTGTATCAAAGTTTTCCCCACACTGCCGTGTCCGCAGGACAAGTTAAACCTATCGAAATAGGTGGGCGCCGCATACCAGCATCTGGAAAATTATTTATTTCCCATCAGTCCGGCAGTGGTAGCACCCTTTTTAAGAGAGTTGGCTCAACAACACTGCAAATCACCAACAGCGCAGGGAAAATTCTCTGTCACGGCGCAAGATTTGTATTCCTGCCAGCCATGACCAAACCAACGTTATTTGAGTCCGTAAAGATTGCTCCTCACAATCGATCATACCTTTTGACTTCATATTAGCAGAATTCAGCAAAAACATCAGCTAAAAACTAGGCTTAGTCCTTTTCCTCCAGCTGGCTCCCCAGGGATTGGGCGATTTTCTCGTTCAAAGATTCGATCCGCTCTCCAGTTTCCACCCGGTATGTCTGGTATTCTTTTTTCAACCGTACATAACGTGAGGCCAGGTTGAGACATCCCAACAATGCCAGTTTGCTCAATGGTACACTTCCCTGGCTCTCAGCACTGCCATCCTCAACCTGTTGTCGCACAAGTTTCAGAATTCGATCAAGTTCTTCTTCTGAGGCACCGGTGTAAAAAGTAAAATCCTGTCCCAGTAGATTAAATTTTACAAGCCGTTCCGTATCGGACATGCGTACCTTCTTTCCTCTTTAAATATAGCAACGATGATACGGTTCTCAGTGTTGTCTGCTACCTGAAATGATCGGCAAACAAATTTCCCTGGACACCGCCCTCGTTTTCGTCTTCCTCTGCCGAAGGCTCTTGATCATCAAGATAGTCCTCCAGCTGCTGATCTTGCTGCTCCTGTGGCTGGTCGACTTGCGCCGGGGTTGCTTCATGGGTCTCAACCACGGCCGGTTGAGTTTCTTCCGGATGCGTCTCGTTCTCCCACACTTCTATCTTTGCAATCAGTGAATTGACACGCTCAAGTACATTGCCCCGTTCGCCGTCCAGCTCAGCCAGTTCGCCTTTCAACCGATCAACCTCGGACTGACTGTTTTTCAGTGCTGTTTCCAGCCGAGAAACCTCAGCCCTCAAGTCATTGTAGCCGGCGAGCAATTTCTCGATGTATCCCTCGAGCTGCTCGATTCCGCTTCCTTTTTCCATCTCTTATCTCCAAAGATATCCGTTGCCTGGTCAATCGAAGTATACCATGCACCTCATCGGACGCAACCTGATTCAACGCTGTGGTGCGACTATCTCTCAGCGCCCCGGACCACAATCAAAGCCTGGTAAAATGCCAACTTATCGGTTTGTCACCGGCATAAGGCATGTAACCATGGAACACTCGCGGATCATCGTCAAAAACAAGTGGTAAAAAATAGCGGTCTCCCTCCCACATGGGTAATTTTAGGATATCTTTTACCGGATGCCATGCCAGTTCACCCTCATGGTTTACACTCTGCGGTGTTCCGGTGAAGCGATCTATTCTGAAAATAAACCCAAACCAGTCCTCGCCATTTGGACCAAAACCAGTCCAATTAATGGTGCCTCGCAGTGTTATTTCGGTACAGATCAGTCCCGACTCCTCTTCTATTTCCCGACGAATACAGCTCAGGATATCCTCACCTGGCTCCATTTTCCCACCGAGCCCGTTGTATTTTCCCAGGTGCTGATCATCTTCACGCTTGTTTCGGTGAACCAGCAATGTCTGGCTCCCATCTGCTGACATTACATAACCCAGTGTTGCAAGAATCGGTTTATACACACTACCACCTTGTTATTTGTTAGTATTGAAGTAAAATGATATGAGTAAATGAATAGCTACAGACCCGGCTGTACTGATCAACCAGCCCCACGCGTCTGTCATTTTATAATTATGCTGTAAATCGCGAGTCTTTCAAATCAGCGACTCGTTTAGCCATATGTTCCCGACCACCAGAACCCTTAGTTTCTCTTTTTGCTGCGTTGCCAGCTACCTTGCCACTTTATTCTCACTGCTTTTTTATCCAGCAGTTGCAGTTGGTGCATCAGCCGCACCATTCCCGGTCTACGATTCAATCCGGCCAAATGTGAGTTTCTGGGAAAAAGTCTATTCTACCTACTCTATTAATACCGCCATCATCCATGACCAGGATCGGCTGGATATCATTTACACGACGATCCAGTTGATCGACGCAAAAGTACCGGGAGCCAAGAAAAAGAACGACAAAAAAATAAAATCGACAAAAAATTATTATGCAAAACTCTTGCGGGCCATTGCCAATAAAAGTGATGGCAACAGTGGGGATGCAATCCGGATAAAAAAAATGTTCGGCCCCCAAACTTCTGCCAGCCAGTTTCGAACTGCAGCAAAAAATATCCGCGCGCAGCACGGTCTCAGAGAGCGATTCAGGGAGGGGGTCGTTCGTTCAGGCGCTTACATGGCAGGACTTAAAAAAATGTTCCGTTCATACCGTCTTCCCGAAGATCTGGCCTACCTCCCCCATGTGGAATCATCGTTTAACCCGAAAGCCTACTCAAAATTTGGTGCCTCGGGAATGTGGCAGTTTACCAGGGCAACCGGAAAGGAGTTTCTCACAATCGACTATATCGTCGATGAGCGACGGGACCCGATCATCTCGGCAGATGGTGCGGCACAACTTTTACAGCGAAATTTCAAACTGCTGGGCTCCTGGCCCCTTGCCCTGACCGCCTATAACTATGGGGCAGCAGGGATGAAAAGAGCGGTTGCCCAGGAAGGCACCTATGAAAACATTTTCAAAAACTATCGAAAGGGGTACTTCAAATTTGCCTCCAGAAATTTTTATTCTGAATTCGTAGCCGCGGTAGCGGTCGCGAAAAAACTAGAACGGTCGGGACAGATCCGTTTCGCGTCACCGGTACCCTACGTTACCGTTCCCCTTCCTTCATATGCCAATGCTAAAAAACTCTGCCGGTATCTCTCGATCTCTGTTGACGAGTTCAAGCGTTACAACCCGTCGCTGCGTCCCCCGGTATTTGATGGTACAAAATATATCCCGAAAAATTTTAAACTGAAGTTGCCCATTAGATATAAAAACAGTCCCCTACTCTCAGGAGTTCCATCAGCTATTTTCAGTAAAACTCAAAAGAGATCGCAGTTTTACCGGGTCAAGCGCGGAGATACGGCTGGTGAAATCGCCCGCACCCACGGTATCAGTCTCAACAGCCTGATCCGAGCAAATCACCTTAACAAACAGGCAATGGTGCGAATTGGTCAGAACCTGCGAATTCCTCCCGCTACCGGCTCGACCGGCAGGCAAGGCCAGAGCAGACCCGCTCAGGGTAAAGCCGATCCAGTCGTCACCCACACTGTGCTTGAGGATAATAAGAAACGACTGCCTGAAACAGAGACCACTTCACCAATCATCAATGCGGCTGTATCCGGAAACCTGCAAGTTACCCTGGTCAACAAGAAACAGCAGCTGACTGTTGGTGCGGTCGAAGTGCAGCCCAACGAATCAGTCGGGTTGTTTGCCGAATGGCTCAAAGTCACACCCGATATCATCAGGTTGGAAAATGGCATGGGGGCTGATGTCGATATCCATCCTGGCCAGACCATCAATCTGGAGTTTATTAGTGTAACCGTTGAAGAATTTGAGGCAACCAGATTTGATTTTCACCAGGAAATACAAGAAGATTTCTTCAGTTCTTATACCATTGCAGGTATTATTACCTACCAGGTGAAGAAGGGCGACAGTGTCTGGGATATCTGTTTCAACAAGTACGACATCCCCCTCTGGCTCTTGAAAAAATATAATGACTCCATGAGTTTTCAGCGTCTCGAGCAAAATTCAATTCTTAACATTCCGGTGTTAAAAGAAATTTAAAACCCAACGCACCATCAATACATATGGGGGTACAACGAAGATGAATATTCAGCAAACCCTTGATGAGTTGAAATCCCGACCAGATTTCTCAGAAAATGTCGGCATGACACTCATCCATAACGGAACCGTTCGAGCCTGGTCACGGTCTGACCGGTCAACCGTATCGGCAATTGAAGTACAGCCCGATTATGAACGGATTGAGGAAATACGTCAGGAATTTTTACAATCTGATGGTATTTATGATATTATTATTGAAGCAAAATCAGGAACCTTGTCACCCGGAGACGATCTTCTCTATCTGATTGTTGCCGGAGATATCAGGGAGCATGTGAAACCGGTCCTGGCAGAATTGCTGGACAGGATAAAAGCTGAGGCAGTCAGTAAAAAAGAAATTATCCGGTAATACACCATCGCGGGGGGTATGTCATGTCAGCTGCACAGGATTATATAACCAAGTTCAGTAACATCAAGACACTCCCACATGTAGTTACCAAGCTCTCCACCCTGATAAATGACAGCGAAACAACCATGAAGGATTTTGAAGATGTCATTAAAATGGATCCGACCCTGGTTGTTCGCCTGCTCAAACTGGTAAACAGTCCTTATTACGGATTGACCCAGCATGTTGATTCAATTAGTCGCGCTGTCGCATTTATCGGTATGAAAAATCTCCATAATATGGCCGTGACCGATGCCCTGAAAAATATCTTCAAGGAGGAAGAAGCGTCAGCGGCTTTTTCAAGAAATAAACTCTGGCTGCACTGCGCCGCGGTCAGTATCTGCAGTAAAATGTTGGCTGAGCGTATCTTTGCCATCAATGGAGATGATGCCTACCTCTGTGGCATCCTCCATGATTTTGGTCTGATCGTTGAAGAACAGGTGGCAAGAGAGACCTTTCTGCAGGTCTGTGAGTCCTGCAGTTCTGATGACTCGCTGGTTGAGATTGAACGGAAACACCTGAAGACCGATCATTGTGAGATCGGTTACCTGATGACCCAGGAATGGGGGATGCCCGAATCGATCCAGGTTGCTATCAGGGATCATCACACCACCAGTGAAACCATAGAACCGAGCAGCCTTACCGGTATTATTCAGATTTCAGAGTATATTACCGGCCAGATGCAGTACACCGTACTGCCCGACACCACCCAAAAACTTTCCCCCCACCTGGCTGAACATATCCAGGAAAACATCGATGAATACAAGGTTCTGATCGACGATCTTCCCGATGAAATGGCGAAAGCTCAAGATATTTACGGCTCATAAGGTATCTCTATGCCCGATGGACTGACCCTATTCAGTAGTGATACATCCTTTGCCGATGAGATAAAGGATCTCCTCAAGTATCTCGACCAAAGAGAACCGGATACGGCTCTATTGGTAATCGACCAGAAACAGGACCAGTATCATGGTGAATATCCCCTCGTAATTGATGAAAAAACGATTTCAGCCTTTGAAGAACTGCTGGTCACTAACGGGCCAAAAGTTGCCGCCACGTTCCAGGGCTACCATGCCCTCGCCATAGAAAAGTTTGACTCGACGCTTTATTTCCAGCCCCTGGGTCACACGCCCCACTCCGGAAGTGAACGCACTGTACCGCTCCTGGTAGAACTCTACTTCATCCAGGATGAATTTGACCGGGTTCGGAAAAAACAGAACATCCAGAAGAAACAGTTCGATCGCAAATTTCTGGTGCTGGATACAAAATATCAGGAAATGCTGGAGGAAACTCAACGAAGTTATAAGATCATCCAGGAACAGCAGGAGAACTACTCAGAAACGTTACGGACCGAGATCGAACTCCAAACCAAGGAGCTAAGGAAATCCAAACTGGCAGCAGAAGCGGCCAATATTTCCAAAAGCCAGTTCCTGGCCAGTATGAGCCACGAGATACGCACCCCGATGAACGGCATTATTGGTTTTACCGAAATGCTTCTCACTTCCGAACTCGACGATGAACAGCGTGAAAGTGCTGAAATCATTAAGCGAAGTGGTGAATCGCTCCTGGGGTTGATCAATGACATTCTCGACTTCTCCAAAGTGGAAGCCGGTCAGATGACCCTTGAGTACATCGATTTCGACCCTGAGATTACGGCTCATGATGTGTGCGAAATGATCAGGCCACGAGTGACAGGAAAGCCGATTGAAGTCCTCTGCAGAATTGGCGACATGGTGCCGTCAAATGTTACGGGTGACCCCGGCAGGTTCAGACAGGTATTGGTAAACCTGCTTGGTAATTCGGCAAAATTCACCGAGAAAGGAGAACTTGAGCTCTCTATTGACCTGGCTGAAGAGAGTGAAACCTCGATCACCCTGCATTGTAAAATCAGGGATACGGGGATCGGTATCCCTGAGGAAAAACACCAGACCATTTTTGAAGCTTTCAAACAGGCCGATGGCTCTACTACCAGAAAATATGGCGGAACCGGACTTGGACTTTCAATCTGTAAGAAAATTTCCACCCTGATGAAAGGTGACGTCTGGGTTGAGTCCACCGTTGGTGAAGGTGCCACTTTTCACTTTACGGCAGTTATGCAGAAATCAGCACGCCAACCTGCCCCAGCGCACCCTGCTGAAAACCTGGATGGTAAAAAAGTTCTGGTGGTAGATGACAACAAAGCCAACAATGACATTTTGCGCTCAGTTCTCACCAAAGTTGGCATGGAGGTTGTTACACTCTCGGACGAAACCCAGACACTCGCGACCATTGCAGAAGAAGCCAAAACCAAGCCCTTTGATTTTGCCATTCTCGATATCATCATGCCGAAAATTTCAGGGTACGAACTGGCCCAGATGATTCGAAGCAACGACCAGTCCGGCGCACATCTGCCGCTGCTGGCCTATACGTCCTCTACTGAAAAAATTGCCGCAAAATGCAAGGATGCTGGATTTGCCGCCTTTCTCAACAAGCCAGCCCGGAGATCTATCTTATACAAAACCATTTCAAAAATTCTAGGTTCCGAACAGCCACAGGACAAACAGGAAAAGACCCTGGTTACCCAATATTCGGTGAGAGAAGAGCTGAAACATTCGATCCGGCTCCTGTTGGCCGAAGACAACCTGGTGAACCAGAAGCTTGCCACCATGATGTTGCAGAAGGCCGGTTATAGTGTATCTGTTGCCGAAAATGGTAAAATTGCCTTTGAAACTTACACCTCAGCCCCCGATGATTATGACACCATCCTGATGGACGTACAGATGCCGGAAATGGACGGGTTGGAAGCAACCAAACGAATCCGGGAAGCTGGCCACGATGTACCGATTATCGCCATGACTGCCAATGCAATGAAGGGCGATCGGGAAAAATGTCTTGATGCAGGGATGGACGACTACATTTCCAAACCGATCAAACGGGAAGTTGTCTTCAAAATACTCGAGAAATGGCTCTATAAATAATCATCATGCCACCACTTACCACCACCTACCATTCTAAAAGAGACCGGCTGACTCATTGGGCCGACCAACAACTCGAGTCACCCTCACCGCTTATGAGGTTCCTTCATTCGCTGGTAAGGATAATACTCATTACCCTTCAGGAGGCTGATAAGAACACCCTCTCTTTAAGATCCGGTGCACTCACCTATACGATTCTGCTCTCGCTGGTCCCGATGCTGGCCATGTCAACAGCGGTGATCAAAGGGCTCGGCGGCAGCGACCAACTCAGAGACGTGGTCTACAGTTATATCGATACGCTTGAACAAACCGCTCCTGAGCTTGAGCTGGGAGGCGCAGATGAAAAAGAAGCTGAACTTCCATCTGATTCAACCGAGCCTGCTGATGCGGCGTCACTGACTGCCCATTTGCGATCAGGCGCAGATCAGCTCTTCGATTACGTTGACCGAACCAATTTTGTCAGACTTGGTACCTTTGGTATGCTCGGTATTTTTCTTTCGGTAATCCTGGTTTTGAACCACATAGAAGCAGCCATGAATACTATCTGGCGCATCACCACCGGCCGCTCAGTGTTGCGTAAGATCACCGATTATCTGACGCTGCTGGTACTTCTGCCTATTACGATCAATATAGCCCTGGCTGCTGGTGCGATTCTTGAATCCCAATCTCTGACTGGATACCTTGACCGCTTCATTCCTGCTGAATGGATACAGGCACTTCTGCTTAATGGTATTCCGATTTTTTTCCTGACAATCACCCTTTATGTGATCTACATATTCTTCCCCAACACCCGACCGAAGACATTTCCCGCATTGGCCGGTGCACTGCTTGCCGGAACGCTCTGGTTTGCCACACAAAATCTCTATATCAGCATGCAGATCGGGGTCTCGAAATATAATGCGATCTACGGTTCGTTTGCCACGTTCCCGCTTTTCCTTGTCTGGATCTATTTTGGCTGGCTTTTTGTACTGCTTGGAGCCCAGGTCGCCTATGCGATTGAGAAACGAAAGAATTATCAATTGATCAGGCAGAGCATCGCACCCGCCCTGCAGCTCAGCGCGGCAATCGATATCATCAGACTGATTACCTCACGCTTCCAGGACCGGGAAAGTACCACCTTTGACCAGATCACCCATTCACTGGTCACCTATTCTTCAGCTCATCTCAAACAGGTCCTCTCCGAATTGGTGCGAGGAAATATTTTGCATTATGCCCAGGGAGGTGGTGAAATTATGCCTTCTCTACCGGCTGAAAAGATTACCAATCAACACATAATTGAAGTGATTTTTGGTTCCGACCTGCCGGAAAGCGAGGGGGGCCTGGCCAGCAAACGGGTGTTGCAATCTGCCGTTATTGAACTGGAGAATGATTTTGGACCGAACCAGTCCAGCCCGTCCCCGGAGACCTCTGCCTCCTCAGACTCGACGGAGCAGTCCAATTTGTAGACTTTTCCGGGCTTAGCCTTGCTCAAGCTTACAACATTCTGGAAGTTCAATAATAAAGATTGTTCCTTCGTTGCGTTTGGATTCGACCCTGATTTCTCCACCATGGGCACGAATAATTTCCTGACAGAAAATAAGCCCCAGCCCGCTGCCTTTTTCACCACCCGTGCCGCGCCTCGAAGTCTTGACATCAGCCCTGAAGAGATCCTTTACATAGGGCTCGCTCATACCTCTGCCATCATCGCGCACAGCAACACTCATCCTCCGTGATCCATCAGGTTGATACAACTTAATGTGTCCACCTCGATCGCTGAACTTAATCGCATTTGACACCAGATTATTCAAGATCACGAAATAGAGATACTGATCCGCATAAAGGTGGCTTTCCGAGTCAACACGATTTTCAATCCGAATCCCTTTTTCAAAGGCAGCATGTTGAAAATTGCCTAGAACTTCGTCGACCATCACCTTAACATCGAAAAAGTCCCGTGCAAGTTTGATATCTCCGGTCTCAAGTCTATCAAGTGACAACAGGTTATCGATCATCTGGAGCATCCGGTGACCATTCTCAACAATATTCTCGAGAAATTGCCGGTGAACTTTGTGGTCAAAGGTTTCTCTGTCAAGAATACGCTTGATCATCTGGGTGATCGAGAAGAATGGGGATTTCAAGTCGTGGGCAACCAGAGCGACAAACTTACCCCGTGTTCCCGTGGTTAATTCCGCTTGTTTCCGGGCCTCTTCAAGGAAGTGTTGTATTCGTTTCTGCTCGGTAATATCGAGTGCGATCTCCAACCTTACAAAACGACCATCGGACCATTTGATTACCTGGTCTTTGGCAGCGTACCAGCGTTTATTGAATGGATTCTGGTACTCCCAGAACTGTGGTTGGGCCGGCACTCCCGAACTGTCTATCAGCGCATCATTGTTGCAGAATTCACAGGGGCCCTGCTGTGAGGCATGCAAAAACTGCCAGCACTGTTTGCCAACCGGCTCAAAGCCAAATAATTTCTTCAGATAATCGTTGGCAAACAGAATTTCATGACTCTCCATGTCTGCGACATAAATGATTCCATCGATTGATTGCAACATCCCCGAGAGCAGGTCATTGGCACTTTTCAACTGCTTTTCTGCATTCAACCGTTCCGCAATCTCGCCACTGAGCTGAAGGTTTTTATCATCAAGCTCACGGGTTCTGGCCTGGACCTTTTGCTCGAGCTCATCGAGGTGACGCTGCTGCTGCTCAAAACGAAGAATCCTTTCTAACCTGACTCGCTCTCGTGCCCTGGCCAGGAAGAGACAGACAAAGATTGACGGCACCATCAGGGCTACCCCAACCAACCCCATAAACTGCAAATAATTATAGCGCTGCTCTGCAAAATAGGAGGTTGGAATCTCCGATATCAGGGCCCAGCGGCTACGCTGATCAATCCGGTATTTATGGCTTCCTGGCAATTCGCTCGGCGCTTGAATGGTTGTAAAAAGTCTGCCGGCAAATGGCCGTAAATGACTAAAGACAAACAAACGGTCACCACAATCTTGATGACCCTTGCCATCGACAATCAGCTGACGCCAGAATTCCGTGGTGTCATTCCCCAGAATTTCCGAGAAGCAAGAATCTGCTCTACCGGGTTTATCACCCTCCTCTGGTCCATCCGGCTCCATCAGATAATGACCACGCCTGTCTCGCAGATAAAGCGAGCCGTAAACTCCACCGATGGTCTGCTCTTTCTGCAGCAGAAGTCCATCTGAGCGATAGACGATTGTGATATACCCTGCAGTACTCCCGTCTTCATTTACCAGGCCGGTGGTAAATTGCAGATGGGTGGGTGAAGAATCACCTGCTCCCGCGTGCTGTCTGGTGTTCTGTGCTTCGCTGTAGACAATCTGGACCGAGCCATGACTGCTGAAAAGCCGCTTCATATCAAACAATTCATCATCGAATCCACCGTTATTATTGAAAAGGTCATGGGTAGAATCCCGATGATCCTGCACCAACAGATCGTTGGTGGCCCGGTTACTCACTCGAATGGAGAGGTACTCCGGCTGCCGCTCCAGTACTTGTGCCAAAAGGGAGCGTACCTGATTTTTCCCTGCAGGATTCGGATTCCTGAGATACCTGCGCAGGATCAGGCTATCACTCAGGTATCTCAAATCGGAAGCGACCAGCGCCCCTTGCTGCACCATGGATTGGCCGGCAGCAGCCAGAAGTAACTGCTCCCTTTGAATCGTCAACTCCTTCAACTTATCCATCCGATCCAGGTAGACAGCTCCGATTACCATGACAATGGTGAGCAGCGGCCACATAATCAACCAGAAACTCTGCAACATAACCCTGACGAAGGAGCGGGGGGGTATTATGGTGTATGAATCGGCTTCTTTTGCGCTCATGATTCTTCTGGATGTCAATAGTTGTTGAAATTGCTCTTCAACTGAAATATTGGCTTTTGTGCAAACTACGATCGTGCTGATTAACGGGAAACCAATGAAAGAACACTACATAAGAAGGCAGCTTACATGAGCGCCTTTAGACAACTTTATTATTCCATATTCGCCATCCGATGTCCAGCTCTCCCGAGATATTGCTCTTTCTTTGTCAGGGTGGTGCAACCGCTTGCAAAATCAATTCAGGTTAGGATATCCTTGAGGTGTACCTGCAGGTCTTATCCTTGTCAATAGAGCACTGAAGCCTATGGATTACTATATTGCACGTCAGCCGATTTTAAACCGCAATAAGAAAACTTTTGCCTACGAACTACTCTACCGGGGCCCAGAGACAGCCCCGAAAGAATCAGTGAGTGGGGACCGTGCAACCACCAGCTTGCTGACCAGCACCTTTATCACTGAAGGGATTGACCGGATCAGCGATTACAAGATCTGCTTTATCAATTTCACGAAAGCGTTACTGCTCAAAGAGGTACCACTCAATTTTCCAAACTCCCAGATTGTCATTGAAGTCCTCGAAGATGTGCCTGCTGATCCTGAAATAATCAAAGTTTGCAAAAGGCTTAAGGACGAGGGGTACACAATAGCCCTGGATGATTTTATCTATGACCGTTCACTGGATCCGCTGATAGAACTCGCCGATATCATAAAATTTGATCTCATCCAGACCCCGTTACCAACTATTCTACCAACCCTTCATCGTCTTTCGCGATTGAGTAATCTCAAATTCCTGGCCGAGAAGGTGGAAACTGCCCAGGAATTTGAGGACGCCCTCAAGTTTGATTTTACCTATTTCCAGGGCTTCTTCTTTCAACGGCCAGAGACCATGAAAATCAAGGAACTCAACGCCGTCAAAACGAATCTGGTTCAACTGCTTGCCGAGTTGAGCCGGTCCGATTGGGAGCCCGAAAGTCTTGTCGAGATAATCTCACGTGATGTATCGATCAGCTACAAAATACTTCGCTATCTCAACTCCGCCTATTTCTATCGATTACATGAAATCACCTCAGTGAAGCATGCGATTACCTACCTGGGTGAAAAAGAACTTCGCCGATTCGCTCTGCTCATTGTCATATCTGAAATTGCCACTGAAAAACCATCAGAACTGGTAAGACTGGCAATGGTGCGAGCCAAATTTTGTGAACTGCTGGCCATATCGAGTCAGCTGGGTGAACCCAAAAGTAGTGATCTTTTTATCGTGGGCCTATTCTCACTGCTCGACTCCATGCTCGATACCAGTATGGAGATGATTTTGGCCAAGCTGCCGCTTGCTTCAAACATCAAGGATGCACTGCTGGATTCAGCAGGAGCGTATGCCCCCATCTTATCTTTTACCCGCTTCTATGAAAAGCGTCGAAAACAGGAATGTATCGAAGCATTGAAACAATTCGGTCCGGTCAAGGGTAAGTTACATGATAAGTACCTTGAGGCGATAGACTTCTCCCGTTCACTGCCACTGAATTAATTAACCCCGCGATTAACTGCGATCTGAGTCGAGATTATACACCTTGCGCAGAATCCTCGTCGATGGATTGTACCCCTTCCATCATTAAACCCATAAAACCGCCAATTGGCGGCACATTATCCAGCTCTTTGGGAATTCCACGCGCATAGGTAAAATGACCACTACTAACGCCAAGCAGTGCAGTGATGGCCTGCTTATTTCGCTCTTTGAGATACCGGGCATAGATTATTTCACCATCCCTGAAAAAAACCATGGCCTTGCCGTCATCCAGGGCGAAGGTAACGGTACCGGTCTTCTGGGAGCTGTTAATCAATTGAAAAAGATCGACCGTGGCGATTTCGTCCAACTCTCCGGTCATTCCGCTGGTAATATTACCTGATTTCAGTGCGTTTGCCTGAGCCCGGTCTACCAGGAGTTTGAGCAGAAATAGTTGCAGAACCGGATACTTCTGCAGTACATGCTTGAAATTCTTGATACTGAGCATGGCGACCTGGGTATTGGCAACGGTATAGACGGAAGCAGCAACCGGGTCTCCGGCCAACAGACTCATCTCGCCAAAAATCTCACCCGCTTTCATCTCAGAGAGTTTTGCTCCTTCTTCGCTCTTAAACTCAACGCCGCCACTTAAAATGATAAAGAGGTAATGTCCCGGGTCACCTTTCTTGGCAACCTGTTTCCCTATGGGGATTGTTTTCAGCTCGAGTAAGAGCGTCAGGTCACTCAAAGAGTCATCATCCAAAGATTTAAAAATATCGAGCTTTCTCAAAACCCCGAAAAAACGGTCGAGGTGCTGTTTGCGCTTTTTCTCTTCTGTCTCTTTGAGCAGTTTCATCTGCAGGGTTGCGAAATCTTTTTCCTTTTTAAATTCAAAAAAGATCTTTCCTTCACACCCCCCGCAATCAAATCGGTTTTTCTGAGAACCCAGTTTGGCAAACCCTCCGAAACTGTCACGAGAAGCAACAATCCGGGCGATTTCCTGGGAAAGATAGAGACATCCTGGCTTATACGACGATATGGAGAAGCCGAAATTCTCGACTTTCAGCTCATCTCCCACATTATAGAGCGGGCATGCGTTCTCTTCAGTTACCAGGAATATGGCATCACGAAATGTATCCAACTGCTTAGTCATAACCCACGTTCAACCAATCGCATCAAGCGTCTGAAATTATCGTTAAAAGAGCGGTATACCAGCAATTATCATTTTCAGGATACGAGGTTATGTTTGTCAGGTCAAGCAAAGAAGTGTGGTGTGAAAAACTGGCCACACAAAGCGCAGTGCATAGCACACTTTGGGTGGTACAAGAGAAATAAAACTGCCAGAAATATCCGGGAAGAAATCGTTGATGATTTAAACGCCAAGGGTAATAATGAACTGGCTTCCTTCGCCGAGTTTGCTCTTGACTTTCACCTCACCCTTGTGTGCCTGGACTATATGTTTGACAATCGATAGGCCCAACCCGGTACCACCATAGGCTCTGCTTCTGGCCTTGTCACTGCGATAAAAACGTTCAAACAGTCGGGGCAAATGTTCTCTCGCAATGCCAATTCCCTCATCGATTACGCTGATGACAATCTGGTTTTCTCCCGGCCCCGGTTCAGCAACCACTTTTACAGCCGAGTTCTTCTCACTATAAGTGATTGCATTGACCAGAAGATTGACAATCGCCTGTTCAAACAGCGTTCGGTTAATGCGCCAGGAAAGCTCAGCAGAACAATCTATTTGCAGTGATATATCTTGCTGCTCAGCCCGGTGCTGGCAGGTCTGTAATGCTTCTTCGAGGACTGGCAGCAATGGTTGCATCTCAAATCCCATGTCTCCATCCTGAGCATTTTGCTCAACCCGAGACAGGATCAATAAATCATCAATAATTTCACTTAACTGTTCTGACTGACGCAAGACAATTTCAAGAAATCGTTCCGCATCATCCCGATCTTCCAGAGCACCATCCAAAAGCGTTTCGACATACCCCCTGATTGAGGTAATGGGCGTTCGAAGTTCATGGGATACATTGGCGACAAAGTCAGAGCGGACTTTTTCAAGTCTACGCAAGCGGGTCACATCGTTGAGCACAATCAACACCCCGATGATCTCCCCATCACCATTGTAAAGGGAAACCGCATTGGTCTGCAGGTAGGTATCACCACTAGTGTCACTGATAACAATTTCGTCCTCAAGATTCTCTTCAGAGGCAAGGACATGGGAAATCTGCTGATGAATTGCACTGTTTCTGATCGTTTCCTGGACAAGCTTTGCCTGGACGGTCCGCCGGTCGACGCCAAACAGCTCGGCAGCAGCTTCATTTATCGAGACAATTCTTTCGTCCTGGTCAACCGCTATCACCGCTTCTACCATGCTGCCAAAAACCGTTTCCAGCTGATTTCTTTGATTGATGATAGTGTTGATTTTTTCGTCCAGTTGATCGGCCATTTTATCCATCGCAGCTGCCAATGTTGCAACCTCTCTGGATGCGGTTACTTTCCGCATGGTCATTCGGCCACTGAAGTTCCCTTTGGCGTACTTCACGGCACTTTTGGTCATCTCTTCCAGTGGTCGACTGATATTCTGGGAGACAAACAGGGTAACGAGTAAGGCAAATAGAGCCGCCACCATAGCCCCGCCAAATGTTTTTACATTCAAAGATTCAAGTGCGGAGTCTATTGAGGTTACCGGCACCGAAAGCCGCAAAACCGCATAAACCTCATCGCCCCTGGTCAGCGGAATTGCCGAATAAAGTAACCGTTCCCCCAGGGTATTGCTGAAACGTACTGAGCTGCCCGGTGTTCCATCAAAAGCTTTATTGATCTCCGGGCGGCCTCGATGATTATCCATAACCGCCGGGTTTTCTTTGGTATCGGCAAGCACCACACCATCCCGGTCAATGACGGTAATTCTGGTTCCCGAGGCACGTCCAGACTCAATGCAAAACGCCTGGAGCGATTCCAAATCTTCATGCTCCAGGTGTTCGGTAACTCTTGATTTAATGAGGTTTGCCTTACTGACCAGATCTGCTGTAGACTCATCAAGATAAAACTGGTCGACCGTTTTGGAGTAATACCATGAGACGGCGACAATAGAGATCAGGATTATTGCAAGACTGACCGGGAAAATCTGCCAGAACAGTTTTCGTTGTTTAATAATCATATGAATTGTATTGGTTTATTACTGTGCTGACTTGAAACGGTAGCCGATTCCTCTGACTGTTTCAATGAGATCTTCTGCCTTGCCAAGCTTTTTTCTCAAACCAAAGATCTGCACATCGATTGCCCGTGGCGTGATCAGGAAATCATACCCCCGAACCGAATCGATAATCTGCTGCCTGGTAAAGACCCAGCCCGGTTTAGCCGCCAGTAGGGCAAGAATGCCGAACTCGGTCATGGTTAATTGCAACAACTCGCCCTCAAGCCGCACTTCATGACGGCCTTTGTTGATTTCAAGCTTATCAGCAACGATGATGCCCTGCTGATCTTCCCCTTCGTCCTTGCTCTTTTCAAATCCTCTGCGCAAGACTGCTTTTATGCGGGCAATTAAAACCTTCGGGCTGAACGGTTTGGTAATATAGTCATCAGCTCCCAATTCGAGGCCGGCAACGATATCCTCCTCTTCACCTTTGGCGGTCAGCATAATGACCGGTATCTTTTCATTTTTTTTGGCGAATTTCGCCTGCACTTTTTCGCACACCTCAAGACCGCTCATGCCGGGGAGCATCAAATCAAGCAGCATGCAATCGATATCCTCTTTGATCAGGTAATCGAGTGCCTCTTCTCCGGTGTCTGCGCAGGTAACATGAAATCCCGCCTTAATAAGATTATAACTGACTAATTGCTGGATAGCCGATTCGTCCTCAACGACAAGGATGTTTGCCTTTTTCATCACGTAGGTTCTCTGTTCTATTAGTTCCTGAACAATAGTAAGCCTGCTTGTCAGGCGAAATAATTCAGGAAGATTTATACAGCTACTTGTTGAACCGTATGTTTTTGGGGCCTCATTTATATATGCAGCCCATTATTACGGTACCTGCAACCTCTTTTCAACAAGCTAACTCAATCCTAACATTCACTTAACAAATCAAAAACAATTATCCTCTATTGTATTGCCCGTAATGCTGACCGGGGGGTGGTGTCTGGCTCCTACTTACTTATTGCAAAGACTTACAAGACCAGAAAATTCAGCGAGAGCGCTTACAGGAGCTCATTAACATGGAATCATATTATACATTCCACCTCGAACTTGAAAAATTAAACAAAAAACTGCTCGGGCTGACCGCCATGGTCGAGGATCGGGTAAGGCGTGCGGCAAAAGTAATTGAGACGCACGATGCAGAGCAGCTTAAATCGATCATTCTCTCCGACTATGAAATTGATGAAATGGAAGTGGAGATTGAAGAGGACTGTCTGAAAATCATTGCCCTTCATCAACCGGTGGCAAGTGATCTCCGGTTTCTGATCGCTGTTATCAAGATCAATGCAGAGGTCGAGCGAATCGCCGATTATGCAGTCAACATCGCCATGCGGGTGGAGACCATTGCCAAGTCGGAAGCCCAAGCCATGGTTGCCAATATCGATTTCAATGAGATGTCTGAGAAAGTCATCACCATGTTACAGACCAGTCTCGATGCACTGGTCAACCGCGATGCAGCGCTGGCCAGAAAAGTTTTTCTGCTTGATGACGAGGTCGATTCATACCGGAGTGAGATATACAAGCAGGTCAAGGAGATGATTCGCAACAATCCCGAACATCCCGGACCACTGTTGAACACCTATTTAATCGCCCGTCACCTGGAACGCATCGCCGACCGGGCAACCAATATCTCTGAAGAGGTTATCTATCTGGTAGAGGGAGTAGTCACGAGAACAATTTCTTAATGTGTGACGGGAAAATAGAAAAACTATGACCATTATCTATCCATATCTACTCCCCACCATCCTGGTGCTTGGCTTTTGCGCCTTCATGCTGGGTAAAAAGAGATCACTGGTGGTTTCCACCCATAACGGTGAAACCAGGAAATTACACTCGCTGCCCAATCATTACGGAATACTGACCGCCTTGGCTGGACTCCTGCCCGCCCTGTTGATTTATGGCACCTGGGTCATGATTGAGACCTCAGTGCTCGATACACAGATCATCAACTTGTTGCCAGCCGAGCTGGCAAAAGGAAATAGTGGAGAGTTATCCCTGCTGCTCAACGATATAAAAAACACCATTGCCGGCAACGTCACGGTTCTGCAGAGTGAACCCATAAAAGAGGCGGCACGCTCCTATCTGTCGATCCAGGAAAATTACAGAACGATTATCACGCTCGGAGCCTTTGTCGTCCTGCTTGGTTGCTCGGCCATTGCCTACCGGCAGATCACGCCTGAACTTCGAGCCAGAAATATTATCGAGTCGATTCTGAAAATCGTTCTAATGCTCTGCTCAGGTATCGCCATTTTGACCACCCTGGGCATCGTGCTTTCGGTCCTTTTTGAATCGATTAGATTTTTCAGGATTGTCCCCCTTCAGGATTTTCTCTTTGGGTTGGAATGGAGCCCGCAGATGGCAATCAGGGCCGATCAGGCTGGCTCATCCGGTGCTTTTGGTGCGATACCAGTCTTTACCGGAACCTTTATAATCGCTTCCATCGCCATGATGGTCGCCATACCGGTGGGACTGCTCAGCGCCATCTATCTTTCAGAGTATGCCAGCAAAACGGTCAGGACCATCACCAAACCGCTTCTTGAAATACTGGCTGGAATCCCGACCGTGGTCTACGGTTTCTTTGCTGCCTTGACCGTAGCTCCTATGCTCAGGGATGGCGGCAGTATGCTTGGCCTCTCGGTTGCCTCGGAAAGTGCGCTGGCCGCAGGTCTGGTAATGGGAATCATGATTATCCCTTTTGTCTCTTCTCTTTCAGATGATGTCATCCATGCGGTACCGCAGGCACTCAGAGACGGCTCCTATGGATTGGGTGCAACCAAATATGAAACCATCCGATTCGTGATTTTTCCCGCCGCTCTGCCCGGCATTGTCGGTGGAATCCTGCTTGCCGTATCGCGGGCAGTTGGCGAAACCATGATTGTGGTTATGGCCGCTGGTCTGGCCGCTAATCTCACGGCCAATCCGTTCCAGGCGGTGACCACGGTAACCGTACAGATTGTGACCCTGCTGGTCGGAGATCAGGAATTTGACAGCCCGAAAACCCTGGCCGCTTTTGCTCTGGGGCTGATTCTATTTATCTTTACTTTGATCCTGAACTTTATCGCGCTCCGCGTCGTCAAAAAATACCGTGAGCAATATGAATAATACTCCTGAAAAACGTCTTACTAGCCTTTCCAGCGGAAAGGACAGTGGCTTGAGCAAACGCTACCGGGCAGAACAGCGGTTTAAACGGATGGGAATTGGGGCAATATTTATTGCCCTAGCCTTCCTCGTTTTCCTGTTCACCACCATCATTGGTAATGGTCACAGTGCGTTTAGGCAGACCTACGTGCAATTTGAGTTCAATCTCGATAAGCAATATTTCACTGACGAGGATCTCTCTCGAGCCG
>QZLB01000302.1 GCA_004796425.1 Desulfobulbaceae bacterium
GGCCCCTGATAATAGACAAAAGGAGAAATCATGATTTTTCTCAATGAGCATGCGCGCTCAATTCCTGCGAAAATCTTAATGGCTCTGGGTGTCTTGACTGGTATTATCACCGCAATACTTTTAGTAAGCGATTATTCAGAATGGCTGATGAATGCGACAGGACCTGTTTCATCCGAGGGTGATCGGTTACGTATTTTGATCATGCTAATCTGTTGTCTGATTTACTTTTTTCGGTTCAGTTTCAGTCTCCTTGTTTTTGTGCAACGAAAGATTGCCTGGCTCGAGGCAATAGTGGTGAGCATCCTGTTCTATATGATGTTTTACTATTTCTGCTTCTCGGCAGGAAGCTATGGTGGTAGCGTTGGTGTTCTTGATTTCATAGGGGTTGCACTCTTTCTATCTGGCTCTGCGATCAATGTCGTGGCAGACTATCAGAAATTTGCGTGGAAAAAGGAGTCGAAAAACAGGGGGAAGCTCTACACGTCCGGTCTGTTCCGATATTCCATGCACATAAACTATTTTGGTGATGCACTTGGCTATTTCGGACTGGCTTTGATTACGCATAATGCGGTGTGCGTGTCCATTTCGCTCGGTATGATGGTCTATTTTATCGGTTTTGAAATACCGTTGCTCGACCGACACCTGAAACAGAAGTATACGAAGGAGTTTGAAGCATATGCGCGCAGAACAAAGAAATTTGTTCCGTGTATTTATTAACCAACCAGTGAATAGGTGATATGCAGGCAGATCTCAGGTATTTTTCGGGCACCGGTAATTCCTATAAAATTATCTCAACGTGCAACGATATTTTCCAACAGAATGGCTGGACGACAACCCTCGCTTCGGTGACTGATGATGCGGAATTAAGGGGTGAAGCGGATTTGATAGGGTTTTGCTTTCCCGTTTACGCCTTTGGTATCCCGCGGATTTGCCGTAAATACCTTGAAGCCTTGCCTCATTTCAAGACCCGTATTAAAACCTTTGTTCTGATCACTGCCGGGGATCCTGATGAGTCCGGTTTTTGCGTTAAAGAAAGTCGTTCTATACTGCAACGCAAAGGTTTGAACCTCACCTTTAGTGAAGTGATTCATATGCCGTCAAACTGGACGGTGGCGATGGATCCCCCTGCAAAAGAAGCATCGCAATTGATTATCGAGCACGGGGTTAGTAAGGCGGTTGGGGTCGCCAACGATCTGATCAGAGGGGTCTCTCGTCATCATCGATTTAATTACCCTCCACGCTATAACAAATTCACCTTTTATAAAGATTACTATCTTTTCAAATGGCTGGGGGTGACCTATTTATGGAACAGTTTCCGGGTTGATGAAACATGCGATTCATGCACGCTTTGTGCCCAGCTTTGCCCGACCGGAAGTATCGTCATGGAAGATGATAAACCGCGATGGTCCCATAGCTGTGAACAGTGTATGCGTTGCGTCAATTATTGTCCGAAACAGGCGATTTACCAGAAGGAAGGAGGCAGTATCAAAGGAAGAAACAGTTATCACGAACCTTCATTCAAACCACTGAAGCATATGAAGCAGCGGACCTGAAGCGATGAGATTTCGAGAAATCACCAAAGCAGATATCGAACCAATCCTGCGTGTCAGAACATCGACAATAGAAAACTCCTTCAGTCGTGCTGAGCTCGCAGAAATCGGTATCACCAAAGATTCGCTAGCGGATTGGCTCGATGGGACGGTCAGGGGGTGGGTTTGTGAAATTTCAGGCCGGATCGAGGGTTTTATTATGGCAGATGGACAGTCTGCAGAGATTCTGGTTATCGCCCTTTCTCCTGGATATGAGGGCAAAGGTATCGGTAGAAGACTGATGGAAAAAGCCCAAAGCTGGCTCTATTCATTGGGCCATCAATGGTTGTGGCTATGGTCCAATCCCGATCAGGCGGTTCGAGCCCATGGTTTTTATAGAAAACTTGGCTGGAAACCGACAGGAGAAATAAACGGCAACAATGAAAAGCTTGTTTTGGAAAACCATAGTCAATGATTTCAAAGAACCTGATTTCGAGCAAAAACCAGGTTCCTTTTGCGTAATCAGTCACCGGTGCAGGTAAACCAAGCTGTCCGAAATGTGGAGGGAAAAGCTGATGCAAGTAACGTTATGCGAGGACCGTCCGATACTTACACCCTGCAGCCTGGAAGGGATTAATTATCAGGTTGATACCTACGTGGGATGTGAGCATTATTGTTACTATTGTTATGTACTTCCGCAGGCGGAAACTGACTGGTCCAAAGAGGTGCAGATGCATGCAGACATTATTGAGCGGTTGGGCCGACAACTTGAATCGATACCTCCACAAACCATTTATTTGGGGTATCACTCTGACCCGTACCAACCCTGCGAGGCATACTGTCTGCAAACCCGTAAGGTCTTGGAACTGCTTCAGCAAAGAGGCTTTTCTGCTACCATTCTGACCAAGTCTGATCTGGTTGTTCGGGATCTGGATATTCTTCAAGCAATGGAACGTGCGGCGGTCAGTGTATCCGTGGCTTTCAATGATGATCATACCTATCGATTGTTTGAAGCGAAGACGATAGAAACCAGCAGAAGAATTGAAGGACTGCGTCAAGTTAAAGCGGCCGGTGTGAAGACGGGCTCGCTGCTCTGCCCGATCATACCGGGTGTGACCGATGCACCGGCGTTATTGGAGCGACTCATACCGGTCGCTGACGAGATATGGGTATACGGACTGAGTTTTTCTGCTCAATCAGACCAAAGCTGGCAAAACACCAGGGATATTATCAGACGCCACTTCCCCGAGTTGCTTGAACAAGTCGAGCAGGTGGTCTTCACAAAAGGACACAGCTATTGGAGTGATCTTGCAAAAAATCTTGAAATAATAAAAGAAAAACAAAATATGAATGTGCATGTTTATGTATAACATGCAGCTATAAAAACAGGCAGAACGGAACGTAGCCACAGCCAATCAAATCTGTTGAATCGTCTACTAAAGAGGCGTGGCTATCAGATCATAATCAGCTTCGAGGAGTAATGAGTATGCATCCATATGACCAGGAATCAGAGAAAAAAAGCTCGATTGGTGTGGCAATTGTGGTCTTTAAGATCGGGATATGCATTGGTCTGCTGTTTCTCGGTGTTCATATTACACTCTGGACCATCGATACCGTAACGCAACTCTTGAATCACCCCGAGAATATTGGCTTGATCAATCGTTTTTTTGACCTGAATACATCGCAATTACTGATCGATATTACCATCAACAATGAAAAAATTGTGATCAGGGATCCGACATTTTTCCGATGGGTAGTTTTAATATTGATATTAATCGTATTGTTTAATGTGATCGGGCGGATTATCGGGGGGATCTTCAGTTGCGTCGCAGCGATACTTGGTAATCTCAATTTTGATTCACTGAAATCGGAACGCAACAACCAGTAACAACAGGTGAAGTTGGAGATTATCACGAGATTGTCATTCAAGAACCAGGTGGGCTGCTGAGGATGAAAACATTGCTGTTTGATCTTGATGGAACGTTGACTGACCCAAGCAGGGGTATTCTGAACTGTATTGAGTATAGCCTGGAAAAGTTGGCGGTTCAGCCGGTCAGCAGAGAGGTCTTGTATGGTTGCATAGGGCCGCCTTTGCGGAGAGTGTTCGCTGAACTGCTCACCACTGGGGACCAGAGCCTGATTGAGGAGGGGGTTCGATTATACCGGGAGCGATTCTCTGAGAGCGGTCTGTTTGAAAATGAGCTTTACCCAGGTATTGAGAACCTGCTGGAGAATTTTAACACCCATGGGTACACACTTTTTGTCGCCACCTCAAAACCAGAAGTTTATGCCCGCAGAATCTTGGATCATTTTGAGATTATGCACTATTTCGAAGCACTGTATGGACCTGATCTGAAAGGTAGGCTTGAAGATAAAAGACTCTTGGTCAAGAAACTTCTTGCTGACCATAACTGCAGAATCGATCGGACCTGTATGATTGGTGATCGGAAATATGATATTGAAGCGGGTCGTTTCAACAACATTAAAACATGTGGCGTAACGTATGGCTTTGGCTCACTGGCAGAGCTTGAAGATTGTGGTAGTGATTTGATCTGTCATGGTGTCGATCAACTATTTGAGGTGATAGGTAAACTATTTTAAGCAGTTGGTCGGAAACCAGTTGATGTGCTCTGCCGAGTAAAAACCAGAATTAAAAATCAGGTGAACATCATGTCAATTGTAACAGAGAACATGCGTACGATTGTTCCGCAAAACCGAGTGATTGGGTTCAGCGGCAGCCCACGGAAAAATGGCAATTCAGACCTGTTGCTGCAAATGATATTGTCTGGGGTTTCTCAGGAACAGGTCTCCACAGAATCCTGGAATCTTACTGATATTCAGTTTTCAGGTTGTATCGGCTGTGAAAAATGCCGCAGAACAAAAGTGTGCACCGGCCTCCTTGACGGTATGTCACCGCTCTACCCACCAGTGTACCGGGCGAAAGGACTGGTGTTGGTTTCGCCCACCCATAATTATAATGTTACAGCCTGGATGAAGAGTTTCATTGATCGGTTATATTGCTTTTATAACTTTGACAACAGTCGACCGCGGCAATGGTCAAGTCAACTTGGCAACCAGGGACGAAAAGCTATCGTTGCGGCAATATGCGAGCAGGAATCCCCTGATGATATGGGTTTCACACTGGACGCCATGAGAAGGCCACTTCAGGCACTTGGCTATGAGGTGATCGGGGAAGTAACGGTTTTTCGCATTTTTGACAAAGGTCGAGTCAAAAATGATGAACAGGCAATGACTCAGGCGTTTGAGTACGGCCAACGTCTTGCCAGATCACTGGGGTAAGCGGTATTGCCTGTTTTGTAGCGTTAGGTTCATAGAGTTAACCAGTATTGCTATTTTTAAGAGCCTGCTTTTATTTCGATTCCGTTATTTCGTTCGATAAAGAGTGGTTCGGGATGATATAATAGAAGCGTGGTGATGGATTGGCAGTGCAGCATTGGCCTTTCAAACCTCAAAGCTATCTCGTTTTGCAGCCTCCTTTGCCGCTGGATTGTCAATCGTGGAAAACGTGTTGAAAAAACAAGCCGTCATAGCAATATTGAGTTTTTTCCTCGGAACCGGTATCGGGCTTGCCCAGGGTAAAATCATCACTATTTCAACCGGTGAATATGCCCCGTATTCATCGGAGTCTTTACCTCACGGAGGGTTTGTTACCCACGTTATAAGCGAAGCCTTCGGACTGGAAGGCTACCAGGCCGAATTTCATTTTCTGCCCTGGAAACGAGCGCTTGAAACTGCAAAATCAGGGCAGTACCAGGCAACTTCATTCTGGGCTCACACTTCTGAGACCGAGGAGGAATATCGTACCTATTTTTATCGGAGCGACCCGGTTTTCCAGGCCACCGTTGTCTTCTTTCATCTCCGCTCCAACCCGATGCGCGATTGGGAAACAACCACTGACCTGACGGATTATCGGATCGGTACCATGATTGGCGAAACCTCCACGAAGATATTGATACAGGATGGACTCACCGTTGAAAATGTTGGAAGTGCCGCGCAGAATATGAAAAAAATACTGCTCGGCAGAATTGACATCTTCCCGCTTGAGGTGATGACGGGTCTTGATCTTTTGCAGGCTCAATTCAGCCCCGAGGATGGTGCGAAAATTTCCTATGATCCGAAACCCTTTTTTAAAACACCCGCCTCATTACTGTTTTCAAAACAAAGAGAAGGTAGCATCGAATATCTCAAGATCTTTAATCGTGGCTTGGCAAAAATGGTGGAGCAGGGGCGGTATGATCAACTCTATCAGGATTTGTTGTCAGGCAAATACAAATAGTAGACAATCCTGCGACATCCAGTCACTTTAGTCTCACACCAGTGCACCCTGGCCGATCGGTTTGATCGTTGACGATCGGGGTGTAAGAAACCTGGGCATGATTCAACGTAACCGCTACCAGACAGCGAAAAAATGCATATGGTTAAACCAGTTGAGATCCTGTATTCGGCAGTATGGAAGCGATATTTACCAGACCAGGGAGTTTTATTATGGCAGATACGGCGCTTAATATTACAAAACTTGGTGACCTGACACTGTACAATGAATCAGGTGCTTCAATCAGGTTATCGAGCTTATGGGAAAAGACAACGGCAGTGCTGGTCTTTATTCGGCATTTTGGCTGAATCCTTTGCCGTCAGCAGGTTGCTGAATTAGCAGAATATTCTGATTCTTTTAAGGAAAAAAACAGCGATTTGATCATTGTCGGTTCGGGTGATCATTCACATATCAAAAGTTTTCGAGAAACAACCGGTTTTAGTGGCAAGATCCTTACCGACCCAAGCCGGAATTCTTTTCAGATGCTTGGTTTGTCGAGCGGGATCGGCGGCCTGTTTGGCCTGACCACCTTGGCAAAAGGTTTTAGCGCCCTGCGCAAAGGAATAAAACCGGGTTCGATTCAGGGGAGTGCTCTGCAGTTGGGAGGTGCGCTGGTCGTCGATCAACAGGGCAGTATACGATACCATCATCAGTCCAAAGAAGCGGGTGATGATCCACCGGTTGAAGAGATGTTGATGGTGGCTGGCGAGTAATAGAAACAGATGGGAGTGCTCCCTGCAATATGTTGTGTGACTCCCTTTTAATCTGTAACTATGGAGTAGAGGATATCGTAATCATTGAAAGATATAGAAATTCGCAAAAAGATTGAAAGCCTGCTTGCAACTCAGATGCTCGCAGTATTATCAACCCAGAAAAATGGTCAACCCTACGTGAACCTGATCGCTTTTGCCATGGCTGATGGGTTGGAAACACTCATATTTGCAACGCCGCGGGCAACCAGAAAATATACCAATCTGCAGGAGGAATCACGGGTATCATTACTGGTGGACTGCCGATCAAATCAGCAGAGTGATTTTCATAAAGCATCTGCTTTGACCATTATCGGTCAGGCAAAAGAGGCCGATCAGGCAACATTTGAAAGCTATCACCCCATTTTTATTTCCCACCACCCTTATCTTCGGGATTTCGTTCTCTCACCGACGACCTCACTGTTTATCGTCTCCGTCAAGCATTACATCATGGTTTCTCACTTCCAACGGGTATTGGAGCTGCATTTGACCGATGAAACCGATCTTTTTGCTCGATAGCCACCTGGGTAGTGGAGGAAAAGAACAGCTCGGCGGCAAGGCCGATGGGCTGCAAAAACTTCTTGAAAATGGCTACACTATTCCCATAACTGCCTGTATTCCCTGCGAGGTGTACGACGCATTTATTGACACCAATGATCTCAGAGAGTGGATCCAGTTGGAATTGAATAGAAAAGACCTTGCCCATTCGCGCTGGGAGGAGTTGTGGGATATTTCTCTGCGAATCCGGAACCGTTTTTTACGAGCACGGTTGCCCGAATCTGTTGAATCTGAGCTGGCAAATTTCATTACCCAACATTTTTTAGGAAAACGTTTGGTTGTCCGTTCCTCATCACCGGAGGAAGATAATCAAAAAAGTTCTTATGCCGGCCTGCATCGTTCATACCTGAACATCAGCGGGATCGATGAGCTGATCACTCAGATCAAGAAGGTCTGGGCCTCACTTTTCTCTGACAAAGCGCTGCTATACCGGCAAGAGCTCAACCTGGAGGCGGAACGAAGCGTGATGGGTGTTGTTGTCCAGGAATTGATTGACAGCGAGATATCAGGAATTGTCTTCAGCCGGAATCCAACAGATGATTCCCAGATGGTCATTGAATCAGTATATGGGCTTAACCAGGGGTTAGTTGACGGGCAGATTGAACCTGATCGCTGGATCATCTCAAAAGACAACGGTAGCCTCATTGAGTATCAGGAGGCCGCAGAAAGAACACTTATGGCGGTACCGGTCGACCGGGGTGTTAGCCTGGTTGAGATCGGCGGAAGTGGTGGCGCGGAACCCCCATTGGCTCAAGAAAGACTTAAGATCATCACGACGGTTGCCCAAGACCTGGAGCGGACTTTTGGTTGTCCCCAGGATATCGAATGGACCTGGGCTGATGGTCAGCTCTATCTCCTGCAGAGCAGGCCAATTACCGGACTGCACGGTGGCGATGCAAACGACAAGCGTGCCTGGTACCTCAGTTTGACCCGGAGTTATGCCAATCTGCAAAAACTCGCCGAACAAATTCAGAACCAGTTTATTCCCGAGATGGAAAAAGAGGCCGACAGACTTGCGACCAGAGTTCTTGGTGTCCTTTCTGATCAAGCCTTGGCAGATGAACTAAAATATCGTCAGAAACGTTATGAGCACTGGGTGAGCGTTTATTGGGATGAATTTATCCCTTTTGCCCACGGGATCCGGCTGTTCGGAGAGGTTTACAATGACCGGATGATACCCGATGACCCGTATGAATTTGTAAGTTTGCTCGCTGGTAAAAAACTACTGAGTACCAGAAGAAACATGTTGATGGGCAGGCTGGCGGCCAGAGTAGAAGCAAAACCTACCATTCGCGATCAGTTGCTCACCGGTCGGGTCGATCTGGTAAAAGATCCGGAATTTCTGCCTCTTTTTGACACGCTCATGAGTGAATTTGGTAATCCATTCAATCTCTATAATATTGGTGGGGATACAGAACAGCAGGCGAACCGGAAACTATTGGGGATTATATTACAATATGCAGAACTTTCGAATTTTCCCCTGTCTGCACCTCAAGAAAGGAGTGAGGTTCTTGAGCGCGAATTTCTTGGGCGGATGGCTGACTCTGCCTACCCTTTCTCAGGAGCCGAGATACTTGAGCTTGGCAGAGCAAGTTACCGGCTACGCGATGATGACAATATTGTTCTGGGAAAAATGGAACAGCAGCTTGAGGTGGCTGCCGCAGAAGGACGGAAACGTTTGCTCCAGAATGGTATTTCCTGGGCTCCACAATTGCAGGTGATGGAAATCATTGCAGCGCTTGTGGACAAAGAATCCGCTAAGCGACAACCACTGCAGAAATCTCAAAAGGTTTCCGGGCAACAGTCTCCATTGCGAGCCCGGCAATTGATTGGCCAACCCGCATCACCCGGAATTGCCAAGGGTTCGGTCCGCTGTATTGATAGCCAGCTGAAGTTTGAGGAGTTCCAGGCGGGTGAAATCCTGGTAGTGGATGCAATTGATCCCAATATGACCTTTGTCGCTCCGCTCGCCTCAGCCATCGTTGAGCGGCGGGGAGGGATGTTGATCCATGGGGCAATCATTGCCAGGGAGTATGGGATACCGTGCGTTACGGGGGTTTATGACCTGACTGAGTTGGTCAAAACAGGCGACATCATCACCGTTGATGGGTATCTCGGTTTGGTGACCATACAGCAGTCGAACGGTTGACTCGCAATTATTCAAAGAAGAATGGAGCGGTAAACAAAGGTAACCGGGTGTCCATCCAGCTGGATTTTCCCGAAACGCGTGATCAGGATCGATGACGGGAGCGAGGGGAGCCAAGGTTTTGCTTTTTGTTTTTCTTTCTGGTGAGAAACGTGTCCTCGATAATTTTGCGCTGCCGGTTCCGTTCTGCCTGTTTTTTCGCAACATAGAGTGGTTTGTTGTTCCGGCGATCTCTTTCACTCACATACATGGCGGTAGATATTGTTCCGGGGGACGGAGTGAAATCCTGAAACTGGCGGACGCTCAGGCCTGCCCGCTGAAGTTTTTTCACCATGGCTTTGGTGTCGGCCTCTGTGCAGCCAGGATGAGCACTGATAATGTAGGGTGTTATTTGCCTGTGCGAACCACCTTGCTTACAGATTTTTTTAAAATCACGAGTGAAATCGAGTAGGTCTTGGTGTGGCTCTTTGTGCATGATCTGCAGCAGGTGATCTTCGGTGTGTTCGGGAGCTATTTTCATTGCTCCTGGGGTATGGTGGAGAACGATCTTTCTAAACAGCTCAGGTGTCTTCCGCAGAAGTTCCATCCTCAGCCCGGATGAGATGAATACCTGTTTAATGCCATTAATCTGCAAAGCCTTATCTAACAATTCCAGGGATTTCTTCTCATCGGTCAGCAGGTTTTTGCAGACGGTCGGGAACAGACAATCGTGACTTGCACAGGAGCCGATCGAACATTCGGTGCCAAACAGGTTTGCCGTCGGACCGCCGAGGTCCGAAATGGTACCTGAAAACTCAGGCTGGTCGGCAATCGATTGTAATTCGGTGAGCACAGAGGTGACGGATCGGCTGACAGTGGCTGGCCCCTGATGCCTGCTGATCGCACAGAATGAGCAATTTCCAGGACACCCCCTCACCACGGTAACCGAATCACGAATCATTTTTTCTGCTGGTATCTGCTGGTTGGCGGGATGAGCTTTGCGGGAAAAGCCCAACTGGTAAAGCGCATCAAAAGCCTTGGTGTCCAGTGGCGCACTGGGTGGAAATTGGACAACCCATACTGCCTGTTGTTTCTGCGCCAGAATTTTACTCGAATACTGACGCGCATGACGATCTATGGCCAGTTCGGCTTTGAGGAATAACTCTGGGTTATCAGTAATTTCGGTAAAAGACGGTAATATTGTCAACTTCTGCTCGGCAGGTAATTGTTCGGTAAATGTCTGAAACTGACTGTCTGTCATTCTGATACAGGTACCAGCAAAACCACTCACCGATTTTTCTTCTGCAAACGCTGCTGCCACACGGCTTATGGCGGTTTCCGCCATGCCGTAGATGAGCAGATCGGCTTTGGCATCACTCAGTTGGGACCCCCTGAGCAGATTCTGCTGATAATCGAAGTGGACAAAGCGTCGCAGAGATGACTCGATACCTCCGAGCACAAGAGTGGCATCAGGATATGCCTGTCGGGCGAGGTTACTGTAAATCAGCGCTGCACGATCCGGGCGATAGCGATTTTTTCTACTCTTTTCTCCCGAGCGCCAGGGCGAGCCATGGGGCGAATAGGCATCCCGATCTCGAACTTTGCCATTACTGCTGTAATTGGCAACAATAGAGTCCAGGTTTCCAGCTGAGATACCAAAAAATAATCGAGGTTTACCAAATCTTCTGAAATCAGTTGCATCCTGGTATTCTGGCTGGGCGAGCATTGCCACCCGATATCCCTGACTTTCCAGAAGCCTGCCGATCAAGGCGATACCAAAAGAGGGATGGTCGATGTACGCGTCACCGCTGACCAGGACAATATCAACTGCGTCCCAATTCCTTTTTTCGCACTCCTCCCAACTCACGGGTAGCGGCAATAATGGTTTGGATTTCATACCTGTTACACTCGCAAATAAACGTCATTTCAATATAATGTCTTGAAACAAATCCACCACACATTATCTTAGGACCTGAATGGACGTATGTGAATATTACCCCAAACCATCGCTTTTACCGTACCACAGTGGATATTGAAAGGTTTTTGACGACCATTGAAGATGAGGTCGCCCATTATCGGGTACCAGTTGTTGACCTGATTGGTGTGCAGACTGCTGACCCGTTCCGTGTCCTGATTGCCACGATCCTTTCTTCACGCACCAAGGATGAAGTCACCGCCCAGGCTGCATCTCGTCTGTTTGAGCAAGCGCCAGATGCGAAAAGTCTTGCGGCGATGAAGGTCGATACTATCAGGGTGCTGGTTTATCCGGTTGGGTTTTATAAAACCAAGGCGCTTCACCTGCAGCAGACAGGGAGGATGCTGGTTGAGGAATTCGCGGGGACGGTTCCCCAGACCATCGAAGAGTTGGTTAGACTTCCCGGGGTCGGCAGAAAGACGGCAAATTTGGTGCTTTCGGTGGCCTTTGATATACCTGCCATCTGCGTTGATACCCACGTACACCGGATTATGAACATCTGGGGCTATGTCAACACCGATACACCGCTCAAAACAGAGATGGCGCTGCGAAAAAAACTACCGGTCAAGTACTGGAAGATGGTAAACAGAATTCTGGTCGCCTTTGGCCAGGGCAAATGTAAGCCGGTGGCGCCGCATTGTGACGACTGCGTTTTGCATGATGAATGTGCGCAGCTTGGTGTTAGCCCGAGGAAAATTTAAGGGAGCCTCTGTAATGAATCAGAACTCGGATAGTTATCGAATCGTGCTCGCTGATGATCATGTGCTGATTCGGCATGGCATTAAGAACATCATTATTCAGGATGAATCTCTTGAGATCGTGGGAGAAGTAGGCGATGGTGATGAACTGCTCCACTGTCTGGAGGAGGGTGAGGCAGATTTGCTGATATTGGATATTTCAATGCCAAAGGTCAGTGGGATCGATCTTGCTGAAGTGGTGAAGAAGAAATTTCCCCTGATGAAGGTGCTGATGCTGACCATGCATAAAAACAAGCAATTCTTTTACGGAGCGATGTCTGCCGGTGCGGATGGCTACCTGATCAAGAGTGATTCTGACGAGGAGCTATTGCTGGCCATTAATAAGATTCGGGATGGGAGAACCTATATTTCACCCTATCTGGCAGATGATTTTACCGAAGATGTTCTCAATGCGTATCGGAACCAGGAAACCAGTCCTTTCAAGGGGCTGACCAAGCGGGAAAAGCAGATTCTTGGGTTGGTGGTTGATGGGTATACCTCCAAGGATATGGCAAAGAAACTGAATTTGAGTCCGCGCACTGTTGACCATCATCGATCAAACCTGCTGAAAAAATTCAAAATGAAAAATAGTGTTGATCTGGTCAACTACGCGGTCCGAAATGGCTATGTTGCTGTTGAATGAGTTTTGTCTGAATTTTGGGACAGCCTGGCTGATCTGAAGTTATTTCTCTGAGCGATTTTATCATCATTTGTTCTGCTGTTATCCTTTAATACAATTGAATACAGTTTTTTTGGTGTTTGTGCCCCTTCTGGTACACAAATTTCCCCAAGTAATAATTTGAAATAAAACAAAATTATTCGATGGGTGGCAAAACTAGGTAAATATACCTAGTTGATGCCCCGTATTTGTCCCGATTGTTTTGTTTTTTGAAAACGGTCATATTGGCCCGGGCTTGCAAGAATAAACGTATTTTAGAAGAGGGAGAAATGAATAAAGGTGAATTAGTAGCAACAATTGCAGAATCCGGAGATATGACCAAAGTTGCAGCTGGCAAAGCTTTGGACAGTGTTCTTGCTCATATGGCAGAAGCCATGGAACGGGGAGAGCGCGTAACAATAGCCGGATTTGGTTCTTTCCATGTGGTAGAACGAGCTGAGCAGAAGGGACGTAATCCACAGACCGGTCAGTCGATTATGATACCTGCTCATAATGTCGTGAAGTTCAGGCCGGGTAAAAAGTTGTGCGAGAAGGTCAAAATCTAGTCGTTATCATCTATGTCAGCGTATCTGACGTTTACGATAGAGCATAATTGCAGCGCCGCCTGCAACCATGGCCAGACAAAGAATTTGGCCCATCGTGAGTACCCCTGAAATGAGCCCGATCTGAGGGTCGGGCTCCCGGAAAAATTCCACCATAAATCGCATCATCCCATAACCGATCAAAAAGAGTGCCAGCATCGATCCGTGAGGCCAGGAACTGTCCGATTCCCATGGTTTGTGTTTCAAAGACCAGAGAATCAGGAACAGGACCAGTCCTTCCAGCAGCGCCTCGTAGAGTTGCGATGGGTGACGGGGGGCGGACCCGCCTCCTGGAAATACCATTCCCCACGGTACCTCGGTGGTTCTGCCGAAGAGCTCTCCATTGATAAAGTTGCCGATTCTGCCAAAACCGAGGCCAACCGGAATCGTGACGGTATAGATATCGGCACCCTTCCAGAAGTCGATCTTCTTTATCCAGGCAAATAAAGCGCCGCCAATAATCAGGGCAAGGGTCGCTCCGTGAAAGGACATGCCACCGCTCCAGGTTGCGGGAATTTCAAGCGGATGTTCAATATAATATGGCAGATTGTAGAACAGAACGTAGCCGAGCCGGCCACCGATGATCAGGGAAATGATCAGGGTGATATTGATATTGTCAAAATGTTCTGCAAGCTTTTTGTAGCCGAACTTCTGTATTTGATATTTCACCAGAAAATAACTGGCACTGAAACCAATCACATACATTAAACCATACCAGCGGACTTTCAGTGGTCCAAGGCTGAAAATGACCGGGTCTATTTCGGGAAAAGGGATCATTGCATTTATCCTTGTCACTCATTCCTGGGAACAGTGCTGCGTCCAGCCTGGAGCTTTCTCAGGTGCACCTGGAGGATTGAAATCGCGGCAGGAGTAATCCCTGAAATTCTTGAGGCCTGGCCGAGGGAAAGCGGCCGTATGGTGGAGAGTTTTTCTACCACCTCATTGGAGAGCCCGGAAAGACTTCGGTAATCAATATCCTCCGGGAGACTCATCGATTCAAGTTTTTTGAATCGGGCTACCTGTTCATTTTGTCGTTCGATGTAGCCGCTGAACTTGATACGTAGTTGAACCTCCTCACCATAAGCAAAGTTGGCCAATTTGTTGACCGCCTCAAAGGTATCTTCATTGGCGAGTTTTGCAACCTGGCCGAGATTGAGTTCGGGACGTCTGAGCACATCAGCCAGTGAGCATTTTTGTTTGAGGGGCGCACTGTCCATGGTGCTGAGCAGTTCATTGGTCGGTGCAGAAGGGCTTACGGATGTGGTTGAGAGTAGCTCGATGCCATGCTCGATTTCTGTTTGCTTGATCTGAAACGTTTGATAACGGGATTCCGGGAGCAGGCCGATCTCATAACCGATGTGGGAGAGCCTGGCATCGGCGTTGTCCTCTCGCAGCAGCAATCGGTATTCAGCCCGGGAGGTGAACAATCGGTAGGGCTCTTTGGTGCCGAGCGTTACCAGATCATCAATGAGCACGCCGATATACGCTTGAGACCGGTCGAGAACCAGCGGGTCCTTATTCCGTACGCGATGGACCGCATTGATGCCAGCCATCAGCCCCTGGGCGGCAGCTTCCTCGTAGCCGGAAGTACCGTTGATCTGGCCGGCCAGGTAAAGGCCGCCTATTTTTTTGGTTTCCAGCGAGGGTTTTAACTCGAGAGGATCAACATAATCATACTCAATGGCGTATCCCGGCCGGATAATTTCGGCATTTTCTAATCCTTTGATGGACTTGATCATGGCAACCTGAGTTGCCAGCGGCAGAGAAGTTGGCAGTCCGTTGGGGTAGACCTCACAGGTATCAAGCCCCTCGGGTTCGAGGAAAATCTGATGCCTGAGTTTTTCCGGAAAGCGCATGACTTTGTCTTCGATCGAGGGGCAGTATCGTGCACCGATTCCCTCAATAATCCCAGCGTACATCGGTGACTGGTCAATAGAACCCCTGATTATTTCATGGGTTTTCTCATTGGTGTAGGTGATGTGGCACGGGCGCTGGTCAAGTCGATAGTCACCACTATGTTGGTATGAGAAAAACCCAGCAGGTTCATCGGAATACTGAGGCTCCAACTCATCGTAGTCGATGGTCTGAGCATCGATTCGCGGGACGGTGCCGGTCTTCATTCTTCCTACCGCAAAACCCTGGTCGGCAAACCACTGAGCAAGACTCAGTGATGGTGAATCGCCCATGCGACCAGCGGGGAAGTTTTTCATCCCGATGTGCACCAGCCCGTTGAGAAAGGTTCCGGTGGCAACGACCACGCACTTCACCTTCAGCATCTCATCAAGAGAAGTCCTGATGCCGGTAACCACACCATCCTCAACAATGATCGAGTCCACCACCGTCTGGCGGATGGTCAGGTTCGGTTGTGACTCCATCACGGATTTCATCTTCAATCGGTATAAAAGACGGTCTGCCTGGGCCCGGGAAGAACGGACGGCAGGACCCTTGCTGGTGTTGAGCTTTCTAAACTGGATGGAGGTCAGGTCAATGTTTCTGGCCATTTCACCACCCAAGGCGTCAATCTCCCGGACCAGATGCCCTTTGGCGAGACCACCGATGGCAGGGTTACAGGACATCGCACCAATCGTGTCCACATTGATTACGGTCACCAGGGTGCGGCATCCCATGCGTGCTGCTGCCAGGGCTGCTTCACAGCCTGCATGGCCGGCTCCAATTACTGCAATATCAAAACAATGTGAATCATTCATCATGTTTTCCAGGACATGACTGCCCATCGCTGTGGATGGTTTCGTTTGATGGTAACATGATTGTCACTTCTGCTTATTACCCGCTCCTCAATAAACTGTTGGAGTGCGTTCTGTTCCTGATCTGACAAATCTTTAAACATCCAGCGATAGGATTCATAGGCTTCTTTGAGATCAGTAAATGTAAGTTCCTGGTCCAATGTGATATGCTCCACCCGTGGATGTATGCCCATGGTATAGAGGATGTTAAAAGTATAAATATAATCAGGACCGGATTGAAAGGATCTGCCGATTGCCTGAAAGGCGTCAGGGTCAAAGGGTGAGGGGTCGATTCGGTCCGAGATGATCACCATCTCTGTCGCATGGGCAATGAGCTTTTCGATACCGCGCTCCAGTTGTGCAATGTTCATGGAGCGTGAAGCAATAGCAATATCATGCGGGGTGATCCCGTAATCCGGCCAATGATCCTCCCAGGCACAGCAGACACTCTTGATATTGGCAATATTGAGCTGATTACAAACGCTATCCAGTTCTTCAATCATGCCGGCGGCGTAATCAACGGCAGTGACTGAACCAACTGACTGGGCAAGCGGAATGGAGAGGGTACCTGGTCCGCAACCGACGTCAAGAACACGGGCATCGTGGTGGGTGCCAAACAGCTGAAGGAATTGATCTACATACGCACTGGTACGATTTCTGCTCGCAAAACCTGGTGCCTTTTTACTCCAGTCTCCGGCGGTTTTACTTTTCCAGGATTTCTGGGCTCGAGAATTCTGCCAGAGTTGCGGCCAGTCAATGTCCTGATAACTGTTTATCTGCTGTGTAGTGCTCATCGAGATCGAGTAATACGATTCTGCAAAGACAGAATCAGTAATAGTTCACGCTTTATGTGTTTGGCTGAACGTATCATAGCTGGAACGCTTCTGCAACTGAAGGAGTGGCAGGGATAGTGAAATTGTTTGACAGCAGGTTGTATCCGTGTATATTATAAATCTTTTGTGTTTTGCCCCTATAGGTGGTGCTGTTTGGGGGACAGCGGGCGCCGTGAAGAAAGAAAAACAACTCCAGGCATCTTCCGGTCCATATAACAGATAAAGTCTGCGTGAATGCGCGGAGCGTAAGAGGGTATTTCTCATGAGTAAGCGAACATTTCAGCCAAGTAATATTAAAAGAAAAAGAAGCCATGGTTTTCGCGTCCGGATGAGGACCAAAGCTGGGCGTGCTATTATTAACGCTCGCAGGGCCAGGGGGCGAAAACGCCTCTCTGCTTAGTCCTTGCACCAATTTGGTTTACCCAAGACGTGCCTGCTTAGAAAAAGTGAAGATTTCGATCTGGTATACAGGCATGGCAAGCGGTTGTATGGACCCGGTTTCAGTTTGATCTATCTCCAGATGGACCGGGACTACAGTCGGATTGGAATCAGTGTCAGCAGAAAATTAAAAGGAGCGGTCGTCAGGAACCGGATTAAACGGATATTCAAGGAATCATTTCGGTTGAACCGGGATTTATTTCCCGTGCATGCCGATATTGTAATAGCTGTTCGACCCGATTTTGCTCTTGATTCACCAAAACGTATTACGCAAGCGGTGTCAAACCTGATGACTGCGGGATCGATTGACAAATGAACTTAACCTCAGGTGCATCATTACCTGCACGTTTTTTCATCCAACTGATCAAGGGATATCAGTACCTTATTTCCCCTCTGTTACCTCCCACCTGCCGATTTTCTCCAACCTGTTCCTCCTATTCGATTGAGGCTGTCAAACGTTATGGTATTCTGCGTGGCGGTCTGAAAAGCATCTGGAGGATTTTGCGATGCCACCCCTTTGCCAGGGGAGGATATGACCCTTTGGTTTAGATAGCCAACGAGGCAGTCGATTTGAAACAACCTTCAGAAAGCTAATTTTCAGCAAGAAAGAGAACAATTTATGGACATGTATAGAGCCTTTCTGGCGATTATAATTTCCTTCATAATTCTGGTCGGTTACCAGTATCTTTTTGTGGGCCCCGTACAGGAGCAGCCGGTTGAGAAGCCGGCTGATGAGCAGATTGCGGTTGATGAAGCAACTCCAACGGGTAGTCCTCAAGCAACGGTACCCGTTATTCAAAGTGCGCCAGCCATACCTGCCGCACCTGTCGTTCCGGCTCGGGCTGCTGAAGAAGTAACCATTGATACCGAGCTTTATACGGCAGTGCTCAGTGAAGCGGGCGGGGTGATCAAAAGCTTTGTGCTGAAAAATTACCGTGAAGAAAATAATGAAGAAGCCCCCGGTGTGCAGTTGGTAAAAACAGAACCAGCTCAGGGGTATCCGCTTGATTTCTCCTGGGGTGGAGCTTTTCCTGCCAAGACGTTTTATACGCTTGAACAGAAGAATGTAACCTTTGACTCCCAGTCAAATAGTGCACTGGTCGTGATGAAGGCCCAGAATAGTACGGGTATCGAAGTCATACGATCCTATGAGTTCAGTCGGGATAGTTATCTGATAAAGCATACGGTTACCGTCCGCAACAGTGGGGCACAGGCACTCCAGGGAACCGCAGAGCTGCAACAACTGAATATGCCCTTCTCTAAACTGACCAAAGGCAGCCAGTGGCTGTTCCGTGGTCCTGCATTTTATAACACCAACGGTCTTGAAGAGTTTAAGCTTAAAGAGTTCAAGGAAGGTAGTAAGACCGTACAGGGATCATTTGACTGGGTTGCCTATGAGGGCACCTATTTTATGACGGCTATTGTTCCCGATGCTGAGAAGAATACACTGACCATGGATGCGGATGAGGAACTGGTCACCATCGTAGTTGCAAATGAGCTTGATACGCTGGCTCCCGGAGAAGCAAAAAGTTATGAATATGGGCTGTTTTATGGACCGAAAAAACTGACTCTGCTCAAGCAGACCGGCTTCAACCTTGAGAAGATCGTCAATTTTGGTTGGTTCGATGTTATTGCGAAACCGACACTGTACCTGCTGAACTGGTTTCACGCCGTGTTTCATAACTACGGTATTGCAATTATCCTGGTAACGGTGATTCTCAAAGCGATCTTCTGGCCCATCACCCAAAAAGGTTTGAAGTCGATGAAGAATATGCAGAAACTTCAGCCGAAGATGGTCAAATTGAAAGAGAAATACAAGGATGATCCCACCCGGATGAACCAGGAGGTGATGAATCTTTACCGCACCTACAAGGTGAATCCGCTCGGTGGTTGTTTGCCGATGTTGCTGCAGATTCCGGTCTTTTTTGCGCTCTATAAGGTTTTGCTGCAGTCTATCGAACTACGACATGCGCCATTCATGCTCTGGATTACCGATCTTTCGGCTCCAGACCGGTTATTCATTGGCATTGATATTCCGTGGCTTGGCGGGTTGCCCGTGCTGACCCTGTTGATGGGTGCATCAATGTTTCTTCAACAGAAGATGACCCCGACCACCGCCGATCCGACCCAGGCAAAAATCATGATGTTTCTGCCGGTCATCTTCACCTTTATGTTTTTAAACTTTGCATCTGGCCTCGTACTGTACTGGTTTGTTAACAACCTGCTCTCCATTCTGCAGCAGTACCTCATCAATCGGCAGAAGAAAACCCAACCAGAAGCAGGCTGAATACATCGCCATACATTGCGAGAAAGAATAGAAACCAGGAAATTGTAATGTCATCGGATGGTAAAGAATTTTATGGAAAAGATGTCGCTTCTGCCATAAAGGAAGCATGCACGGTACTTGGTACTGCGCAGGAGAATCTCAATATTGAAGTACTGGAGACGGGTTCGACAGGGATCTTTGGCCTGATTCGGAAAAAGGCCCACATTCGGGTGACGATCCAGCCCCCGGAAGAGCCTGAAGCTGAAGAGCCGAAAGAAAAAGTACGGCCCAAAAAGCAAGCCTCATCACCTGGCAAAAAGAAACGTGCACCTCAAAATAATCGCAAACCAGCTACTCCTGCGGAAACGGAAGAGAAGGATGTGGTTGATATGGTGGATGATCTTGATGATGATGAAAATTCATCTGAGGAGGCCGCCGAGCTCTCTGCAGAGAGTCTTGAAATCATCAAGACCGAACTGATCAAGCTTCTGGATCTCATGCAGAGTCCCTCTGAGGTTACTGTTACCAATGATGCGGGAACCGCACTTTGTAAGATAGACAACAGTCATGAAGATTTTCTGACCGGTCAGGAAGGAAGGACACTTGATAGTCTGCAATATATCTTGAGAAAGATTGTCTCGCGCAAAATTAGCGGACGGGTTCGATTGACCATTGATGTAGGTGATTACCGTGAGCGGCGTCATCAGGAACTGCGTGAAAAAGCAGTTGAATATGCAGCGCTGGTGAAGGAGAACGGGAAGACTCAAGTCATACCCTCCCTTAATCCATACGAGCGAAGAGTGGTACATGTCGCCCTGCAGGATGACACTGAAATCAGGAGTCGTAGTGTCGGTGATGGTCTGTTCAAGAAAGTCCTGATTTATAAACCGGGCAAGGGGCGAAAAAGCAGCGGTCGCAAAAAGTCCCGGGGACGATACCGAAAGAAGAACAATCAGGGGCGAAAAACTGAGAAATAGGTTGGGATCACAAGATGAGAAGTAGAGAAAAGGCCGGACAGAAAATGCCCGGCCATTTTTTTTGGAGTTGAACAGGTGGTAAACGTGACTCCCCAGGAAGTAACCATAGCAGCAATCTCGACTCCTCCGGGAGCCGGTGGTATCGGCATCATTCGAATGTCCGGTGAACGCTCGCTTGAGATCATAAAAGATATCTTTCAACCGGCTGGTAACATTATTGTTTTTGAATCCCATCGCTTTTATTATGGAACCATTGTTGATCCGGAAAGAGACCAGACGCTGGATGAAGTACTGATGGTCTATATGTCTGCTCCGCGGACCTATACCCGCGAGGATGTGGTCGAGATTCACTGCCATGGCAGCTATCTGATATTACAATCGGTTCTTGAGCTTCTCATCAACCGTGGGGCGCAGCTTGCAGAGCCAGGTGAATTCACCAAAAGAGCATTCCTCAATGGCAGGATTGACTTGACCAGGGCCGAGGCGGTTATTGATATTCTTGCTGCCAAGACACGGAAGGGAGTGGATTTGGCACTGGAACAATTATCCGGACGTTTGTATCACCAGGTCGATCATATGCGGCAACGGCTGGTGGAGGTTCGGGCCTATTTTGAAGTGGCCATCGATTTTCCCGATGAAGACGTTGAAATTGTAAATCGGGATGAGGTGCTTGAGCGTTTGAGGCATGAGCTGCTGCTGCCCTTGGACGAATTGATCAATCAGGCGGAAAGTGGGCGGATAATCAGAGAAGGCATTTCCGTGGTGATTGTCGGGCTCCCCAATGTTGGTAAATCCAGCCTGTTAAACACCTTATTACAGGAGGAGCGTGCCCTGGTTACTGAAATACCAGGGACAACCAGAGACACAATCGAAGAGTTCCTCGACATCAACGGCATACCGGTGCGCATTGTAGACACGGCCGGTATTAGAGAAGATGCTGAAAGAGTCGAACAATTGGGCATCGAGCGGGCACGAGACCAGGTCAATCGGGCAGATCTGGTCATTTTTCTTGCTGATGGCTCCCGCCCTTTTGAGGCGGCTGATCAGGAATTGTACCAGACCGTGAAGCACAAACCGCTCATTGTCGTCCTGAACAAGTGTGACCTTCCGCTCCAGATAGATTTGACAGCAGCGCCTGAAGTATTCAGTGAACCGATCAAAATATCGGCCGTAACCCAGGATGGGATAGATCAGCTCAAAAACGCCATCTTCAGCAGAGTGACGGGAGGGGCAGAACAGTGGGGTGAGGATGGGTGCCGACCCAACATCCGCCAGAAGGCGGCCCTGGTAAGGGCACGCAACGCTGCAGAGGGTATCTGTGAAGGGCTGGCATTTGGACTGTCTAGTGATCTTGTCACTATCGATATACTCGAATGTCTCGAACATTTGGGTGAGATCATTGGTGAGACCACGACTGAAGATGTTCTTGACCTGATTTTTGAGCAGTTCTGTCTTGGTAAATAGCTGCTCCTTGTTGGTCTCGTTAAAAGCCTTGTAAAAATCGGTACGCTAATGATATCTGCCTCAACTTGGGTGGGAAGGTTACAATCGCGAGGAGGATTATTTTGAGTTCCCTGTTTGATGCCGCGTGTGAAAATTGTTCAGACGGTTTAGGAGATATCGAGCTTTCAATCCTGCCTCGTACGGTAGATCTCGGCGGCTTTGAAGTGCATCGGGCACTTCCTCACAAGACCAGACGTATGGTCGGGCCATTTATATTCTGGGATCAGATGGGACCTGGAGCATTTGCAGCAGGTCAGGGAATTGATGTGCGTCCCCACCCGCACATCGGTCTTTCAACCGTCACCTATCTTTTTGAAGGAAGCCTGGACCATCGGGATTCACTGGCCAATTCGATGCGTATTGTGCCGGGAGATGTCAACCTGATGACTGCAGGCAGGGGCATCGTGCATTCTGAGCGAACCGGCAAAGAGATTCGATCAACCAAACACCAGCTTGCCGGTATCCAGTCCTGGTTGGCCTTACCACAATCAGCAGAAGGTGCACACCCTGACTTCACCCATTATCCTGCCGACACCTTACCAGCGTTTGATGGAAAAGGTTTGTGGGGAAGGGTGGTGCTTGGCGTTCTGGATGGTTTGAGTTCCCCCGTGAAAACGCCATGGGATACTCTCTATGTAGATATCAAACTCGAAGCCAATTACCGATTCACTCTGCCTGAAGAGACAGAGGAACGTGGACTGCAGCTCTATCGCGGCAGTATCGAAATCGAGCATACAATCTTCTCCGCCCCCGAGATGATTGTTTTTCGCCCGGGCAGTCGGATAACCTGCCAAGCGAAGACAGCTAGTCACCTGCTGTTACTTGGCGGGGCACCCCTTGATGGACCCCGCTATATCTGGTGGAATTTTGTTTCATCATCAATAGACTCAATCAAACAGGCAGCCCTTGATTGGGAAAATGGCTTGTTTCCAATCGTCCCGGATGATGACCGGGAGTTTATTCCACTGCCTGATCTGCCGTTTCCTTCACCCTAACCACACTGTCGGATGTGATAGAAAACCTCGCTCAACCCCTTTCGTAAAAAGTAGTGCTGTGATATTTTGTTACCGGACTTTTTCATTGGGGCATTCTCATCGACCCATGATTGATTTCATTGACAATACGGACGACCATTTTAATCGTTTTATTGGAGTGTAGCGTTATGAGATTATTCCTTTTTCAGATGACTTTGCTGAGTGTGCTGTGCTTCGGTATGGGGCTGAATGCCAGTGCTTCTGATATAAAAATGTTCACGGGTGGTACGATCCTGACGGTTGATGAACAGTTTTCAGAAGCAGAGGCCATTGCAATCGAGGGGACCAGGATCATAGCGGTTGGCTCCCTGGACGAGGTAAAGTCGCGGGTGGGTGATCAGGCGGAGGTAATCAACCTGAACGGGAGAACTATGCTCCCTGGTTTTGTCGATCCCCACGCCCACGTGGTTACATTTGCACCAGTGACTTACGTTATGGAAAATATCGGCATGACCAAATTTCGGACGACTGCAGAGGCGTTGGCACACCTGAAGGAAATAGCGGCTCAAAAGAACAAGGGTGAGTGGATTTTGGCCAGCCAGTGGGACCCTTCCGTACAGGAGGGTGTGTCAGCTCTGACCCTTAAGGAACTTGACGCCATATCAACGGATCACCCGATATTTGTCCTGAATGCTTCTGGTCATCTTGCCTATGTTAACTCGAAAGCTTATGAGGCGGCGGGTATACCGGCAGATGTGAAGAATCCGGAAGGAGCGGAATACGTCAGAGATGAAGATGGCAAACTTAACGGTGTTATCCTCAATAACGTCGCCTTTTTACCGGTGGTAAGTGCGAGTCCAGATCTTGCAGAATTAAATATGGAAGATGCGATCATCTCATTGCTCCAGGAATTTAACAAATATGGCATAACAACTACCAGTGAACTCAGTTTAGGTGCCTTTTCAGCAAGCGCCACGGAGACTGATTTAATCTTTGGTGTGTCAAAACGAGAAGATATTACCGCCCGGATACGCGCGTATCTTATGTATACACTCAATGATGATTGGACCCAGGCAGGAACGAAAATGAATGATGGCAATTCATTGGTGAAAATTGTCGGTATTAAATTGATCGCTGATGGGTCTAACCAGGGATTTACCGGGTTGCAAAGAGAACCGTACTTCAGCCTCGAACAATCCACCAATACGGGTTTGGCATACATGACAGTATTCGAGATGTTCAGGATTTCAGAACAGCGTGCCCAGGAAGGATGGCATCTGGCACTGCACGGAAATGGTGATCAAGCCATTGATAATATCCTCACCGTAATGGAGAAACTAAAACGAGATGGTTTTGATATGGCCACGATCAGGCCCCGTATCGAACACTGTTCAATTTTGCATGATGAGCAGATTGACAAGATGGAAAAACTTGGGGTGTCGGCCAGTTTTCTTATTGCCCATGTGCATTACTGGGGAACATGGATGCGCGACGTTGTCTTTGGCCCTGAGAAAGTTCAGTTACTTGATCGGTGTAAAACTACAGAGGATCATGGCATCAATTATACCTTGCAATCAGACTTTGCTGTTTCTGAGCCTGATATGCTTAAGATGATCGATATTGCGGTTAACAGAGACACCTTTAAAGAACCGGAATATGTTTTAGCACCACAGGAGCGGATTTCAGTAGAGTCTGCAATCAGAGCAGTGACAATAAATGCAGCATGGCAATTAATGAGTGAAGATGAGATAGGCAGCCTTGAACCAGGGAAGTTTGCAGATTTTGTTATCCTGGATCAGGATCCTCGAAAAGTTGATCCTGCAACCATTGAGGACATTGCAGTGATTGAGACCTGGATGAATGGAAAAATGGTTTATCAAGCCCAATAGGTCAAATTTCAGAAATCTTTGCAGCCTCCCTGATTCACAAGTTAATCCTGCTCCTTTTAAGGTTTGCAAATCAGGGAGGTGTGGATCTTATCTTATACGCTTTGATCGATCAATCAGATAGTTATTTACCGCTTCATGCAAGGTCTGGCTGGAGAGATCCGCGCAATGGCGCTCTGCTTCAGGAAAGACACCAATGGTCTCAAGCACGTCTGCACCGCTTAGCTCAAAACATTGCTCGGCTGTTCTATTAAGGGCAAGCTCGGCCGTGAATGAACCACAGAGTCCACTTGAAGCGCAGCCGTCGGTCACGTAAGACGCTGCAGATACCCGTTCATTGGTAAACTTCAGGTAGATGGTCATCGTATCACCACAGCCGCCGGTGATGCTGGCACTGCAATCGGCATCTTCAAGCACTCCGCCATATTTGGGGTTTCTCCAACGTTCAAAGCCTTTTTCTCCATAAGCATTTCGGGCATCATCAAAGGCTTGGTTCTGTATTTGCTGGACGATTTTCTCAAAATCATCATCAGACATATTCATACTCGCATTCTCCTGACTTACCAGTGTGCTTCAGCATTCGGCCCGTTTTCAAAGGAAACGTAGCCCGCCTGGAGCTTGGTTATTGCTCGTGAAATGCTGCCGGTAATGTTTCCGGCAACTTTTACCCCTCCTGCCTCTAGCACTTTGAATGCTTTGGGGCCGCAATAGCCGGTGAGCAGGACATTGACACCTTTATCATTCATCAAGGTTGCCGCCTGGATACCTGCTCCTTTAAACCCGTTTGCATTAACGGAGTTGTTGAGCACCTCAACCTCATCATTTTCGGTGTCGAAAATGATGAAATAAGCGGCTCGACCAAAACGCGGGTCGATTTCATCACTCAAGGTCGGCCCTTGGGCACTGACAGCGACTTTCATTGCTTTTTCCTCCTGATTATTTAATGTCCGCCACCACCGCATACCTGATCATCGGTTATAAGCGGTAATTTCCCAGCCAGCAAATCTTCAATAACCGGCTTTATCTCAAGACGTTCACTGTCATGATACACATCGATGCCAACCTGACGAAAACCCATCAGTGGCCGAAAACCGATCCCACCGACCACCAGTGAAGTAACGTTGTTCTCAGCGAGCAGATTGACCGGAACCATACAGCCCCCCTGCACGTGCTCCTGGTTTTCAATGGTACTGACCTTGACGATTTTGCCGTCCTCGGCGTCAATACAGGTGAACACGTCACAATGACCAAAATGACCGGCACGGTGTCCTTCAAGTCCACCTTCACCCATTGAGGGTATGGCAATTCGTTGCTTTTTCATTCGTTACTCCTTGTTTGTTATAAAATTAAGTTGAACTGGTTGCGGTGTGCCCAGCCTATCAAGCACGCGCATCGTGTTGGACCAGCTTGATCTGATTGCCTTTTCAAGATCAGGGTCGACTGATCGTTCGAGTATGGTTTTGCCTTCCACCATTGCCCGTGTCACATCATGGTGAAAGGGGATCCTGCCGACGATTTCAATCGATTTATCTGTGGTGAAAGCTTCAATTGATGAGCGGATCTGCTCATCGACATCACACTTGTTGATGCAAACCATGACGGGAAGTTTGAAATGTTCAGCCAGTTCGTTTACCCGTTTCAGGTCATGCAGACTTGCCAAAGATGTCTCGACGATAATCAATACAGCCGTCGCCCCGGTTATGGAGGCAATAACCGGACAACCGATTCCGGGAGGACCGTCGGTCAAGATCATGGAAGCGCGCCGTTCTTCTGCGTATTGGCGCGCCTTTTTTCTGATAACAGAGACAAGTTTGCCAGAATTCTCTTCTGCAATACCCAAACGGGCATGGGACATCGGGCCGAATCGGGTGTCGGAGAAAAAGGTCTCACCACATTTTTGGACCGGAAAGTCAATTGCTCCTTCAGGACAAAAATCAACACAGACTCCGCACCCCTCGCAGGCTATGGGGTCTATCACCAACGCTTCGGAAATCGCCTGAAACGTACAGAGTTCGGCACACGTACCACATTCTATACATTGCTGTTGATTGATCACTGCCAGCGATCCACCGAAAAAGTCCTCATGTTCAAAGGGTTGGGGGGCGAGTAGAAGGTGAAGATTAGCGGCATCCACATCCGCATCGCAGATCACACTATTTGAGGCGAGGCTGGCAAATGCGGCAGAAATTGAGGTTTTGCCGGTCCCTCCTTTACCGCTGATGATGACGAGTTCTTTCATAGTACACCGACTGATGTTTCAAGTTGCGTTTCGATACGACGCAACAGATTCTGGAAAATGGTGAGATAGTGTTCATCCTGTTCGACAAGCAGTAATCCGTTGGCATAGGATCGAGCAATTTCCACGTCATATTGGAGCTTCAGCAAGATTTCAAGATCATTTTCCGCGGCGAACCGAATAACTGATTCATCTCCGATATCAGATCTGTTGAGGACGATACCGCAGGGTATTGCAAGGGATTTAACCACTGCTGCAGCGAGTTTCAGATCATGGAGTCCAAACGGCGTTGGTTCGGTAACCAGCAGGACAAAATCACATGTTTTAATTGTGGTGATGACGGGACATGAAGTACCCGGAGGTGCGTCGATGATGATATGCCCCTTTTGAGGGGCTTCCTGCTTAACCGCGTTGATCAGTGGCGGGGCCATCGCTTCTCCAACCCGCATTCGGCCATGGGTAAACAAGAGGTCATTTCTTTGCGCCGATTCAATCCAACCAATGGTACGACTCTGGGCAGTCACTGCTTGTTCCGGGCAGACTAACTGGCAGCCTCGACAGCTGTGGCAGAGCTCAGGAAAGACAAGCACCTGCGAGCCAACCGCTGTAAGTGCATTGAATCTGCAGATATCGACACAGGCCCGACAACCATTGCATTTTTCGGAGTCAATGGCGGGGACAAATACGTCCACCGGATTACTGCGGATAAATTCAGGCTTGAGGAACAGGTGAGCGTTTGGTTCCTCAACATCACAGTCAAGCAGGGTGGCAGTGCCCGAAATACTAGCGGCCAAATTGGTGGCGATAGTGGTTTTGCCGGTTCCGCCTTTGCCGCTGGCAACAGCTATTTTCATTATGACTCCCGTTTGGTGATAGTAATACCAGTGATTTTCGAGATTTTATCGATTATCGTCTGTGTAGTTGAGTGATCCGGGTCCGTTGGAATTTGCATGAAAAGGCCAAATCCCTCGGTCGCATCATGAAATTCATCAGGGTAAAGAGGCGAGACGAGAGCACAGTTCACCAATGGATTGACACTCACAATCTGTTTTATGATTTCCATTCCCGTCAGATTACCGACGTTCTCAGCGACCAGCGCAATATCGAACTTATTTTCCCGAGCTTGCTGTGCGACCATCTCTTGGTTGCTTATCTGCTGGGCTGCAATAAGATGGTAGCGTGCAAGTTCTCTTTCGAGTTTTTCGAAATAGTCGTGATCCTGATGAATTACGGCAACGCGAATGGGTTTGTTCTTGTCTCTATGCAACATGATTATGTACTGATCTCCACTGGTAAAAGAGGGAGTTTGCTTCGTCTCACCCCACAACGATTTACATCTGATCCCGACTTAACAGCAGGTCTATTTTGGCCATGATACGATCGAGTGTGCTCTGGTTATCCCTGTTTCCCCGGCACCGGTTAATCGCTCCGTCTTCCGATCTTCGGCAATTCATGTTGGACCGATCTCCCGGCTGTCTGGTACGGTTCTGTTTTCTTACTTGTCGCTGGCGTTGACCATCATTTCTCATCTGCTGTGGCATCATTTCATTCTCCATTGTGCTCGTGTTTGGAGGCCTTGCAGCTTGCATGAATAGGGCTGATAACAACAACCTGGCATGGTAAAAGGTTGAAGTGATCTGTTCTGCAGGTATGCCTCGAGGATCTGATCCTGGTTTCCGGCAATAAAGGCGACGATTTCAATCTCTGCGTTTTCAATTAGGGTGGCTGCCTCCTGTGATATTGCTCCGCATATGAGCAGGTCCACCGAGGAGGTGAGAAGTTTATGAACCAGGGTACCGCAGGTGGTTACCTCAAAGTTCGTCCGGTTTGCGATGCAGCCGTTCATGATTTCGGCAATCAAAAGACTTCGCGCAGAATCAAATACAGGGGAAACTCTATTTTCCCAAACGGTCATCGAAATTTTCATCCTTCTCCTTGAGCGTTATTGTCTGTCTGCCCTTGAGTACGCAAAGACAATGCCAATTTCGAACATATGTTCAATTCTTTTTCGATTTTTATTGATTTCGGTACGTTATGTTAATGTTTAAAAGGTCCCAAGATGGAAAGGAGGCTGAAAGGGGTCGCGACCATGCGTCGGGTAGGCGACGCATGGTCGCGCAAATAAGACGGTGGGAGTTTGCGATCCCGTTAATGGGACGTAATGTTGTGTTTTTTGATTTTTCTGAACAGAGTGGATTTATGAATACCCAGCAAGGCGGCTGCTGCCCGTTTATTATTACCGGTCTGCTCCAGGGCTGAAAGGATCATCTCTTTCTCACCTGCAGCTTGCGCCGACTGGATAGAGCCTGGTGCTACAACTGGCTGAGGTCTGTTTCTCAGATATGCGGGCAGGTGGTCGAGTGCAATGAGACCGTTGGTGCAGAGAATAAAACCGTGTTCAATGATGTTTTCCAACTCTCTGATATTTCCTGGAAAGGTATGGGTCAGTAGGCGTTCCATAGAGGAGGGTGCAAGTCCTGAGATCTGTTTACCGGTAACCCGGTTCATTCGTTCAATGAATCTTTCTGCCAGCAGCGGGATATCTTCAAGTCGTTCACGAAGTGGCGGCAGCTCAAGACTGACGACGTTTATCCGGTAAAAAAGATCCTGTCTGAATCGGCTGTGCTCCACCATGTTTGCAAGGTTACGATGGGTTGCTGCAATGATGCGTGCATTTGAGGTGAGAACCTCAGTAGAACCGAGAGGGGTGTACTCACCAGATTCAAGAAGTCGCAGCAACTTGATCTGAAATGCCTGACTTGTCTCGCCGATTTCATCAAGCAGAATGGTGCCATTCTGGGCGGCGGTAAAGAGGCCGGGTTTGCTTTTCCCTGCATCGGTAAATGCCCCTTTTTGGTAACCGAACAGCTCCGATTCCAGTAGATTGTCCGGTAGAGCTCCACAATTGATCGGTATGAATTTTTCGGCCTGCCGAGAGGAGAGGTGGTGAATTGCCCGGGCCAGCAGTTCTTTTCCGGTACCCGTTTCCCCTGAGATGAGGACAGTGCTGCCACTGATGGCAACTCGCTCGAGGATTCTGAACAATTCCTGCATCTTTTTGGAACGACTTGCCATATTGCAGAATTCGAAGGTGCCGTTAAGCTCCTGTCGCAACTCTTCCACCAGGGTATGATCTCTAAAGGTTTCGACCCCTCCGAGAATAGTTCCGTCATCATCTCGGAGCAGTGCGGTTGACACGGAAATGGGAATTCGCTCTTTTCTGCTGTTAATGATGGAAGTGGAACTGGAGACGTAGGCTTTGCTCTCTTTCATTGTTCGTTTCAGGGCGCAGTCTCCTTCGCACATGTTGGACCTGAAAACTTCCCAACAATATCTGCCGATTGCTTCCGTTCGATCAATGCCGGTAATTGTTTCTGCCGCACGATTAAAGGAGGTAATCCGCCAGGAGTGATCGACCGTGAATACACCATCTGAAATAGACTCCAGAATGGTATGTGTGGTGGAGGGCGTTATAGTGTTCATATGCACACTATAACCGATTTGATCGACCGTGCCCAGGAAAACGATACCTCTATCAGATTTTATCCAAGAATCATCAATTCCCGGGGAAAACTGCTCAAGGAGTGAGCTCCCGTATCAGTGATAACAACGTCATCTTCGATCCTGACCCCGTTCTCATGTTCAAAGTAGATGCCGGGCTCGATGGTGAAACTCATTCCAGTCTCAAGAATATCGGTATTATCCCCTCTGATATATGGCTCTTCATGACATTCCAGACCGAGTCCATGGCCCGTTCGATGGGTGAACTGCGTACCATAACCTGCTTTAGTGATTACCGAACGTGCGGCAGAGTCAACCTCACAACAAGGTATCCCGGGGCCGGCTTTTTCACGTGCGGCCTGATTTGCTTCTCGGACGATGCGATGGATGTCCTGATATTTCTGGTCAATGGGGCCAATCGCAAATGTTCTGGTGAGATCAGATACATAGCCCTGATATCCGGCGCCCCAGTCAATAATCAGTAAATCTCCCTGAGTAAGCTCTCTGTCTGAGGGTGCGGCGTGGGGATTTGCTCCATTGGGCCCGGACGATACAATCGGGGAAAACGGGAGTGCGGCATCTGAACCACCTTCGAAAAGTTCTGCAACCAGTCGCGCTCCAATCTCTTTCTCTGTAATACCCGGTTTAATCTGTGGCAGGATGTTATAAAGTGCCTGCTCTGCGATATCAACCGCCTGCTGCTGTAACTCGATCTCCTGGGCTGATTTCACTGCCCGCATAGTCGAAATGAGATGAGAGCCATCATGCAGTGGGCTCGCAGGGAGCGCCGGAAGGAGCAGATTGTATTCGAGCAGTCTCAGGTATCGTGGTTCCATACCAATTCGGGCCGTTGGTGGAAGATCGCGACTTCCAAGCGCCTCGTGGAAAAGTTGACTCCAGCGGGAAACTTCCTCTGGGTAGGGATAAACGTCGATAGGAAAATCAACGGAGCTGACTTTGCGCAGTTCAAGTTCTGGAAGTACCAGAAGAGGAGAGCCTTCCGGGCAGATCACCAGGACAACCGGTCGTTCTGAAAGATGAAAATTAAGACCACTCAGGTAAAAAAGGCTGGGGCTGGCATTGAATATCATCGCGTCAAATTGATTATTCTTTAAGAGATCCTGGAACCTTGAGATTCGAGCGTTAATCATCGGTACAACTCCTGTGATTGGTTGAGAACGAGTGTGGTCTTGGGGTGGCTCTTTCGTGTATATAACCGATCAGGAAAAAAAAACAGCGGCTAAATCAGATCTCGCAGTTATTGCACTCGTTGACTTTGTAGCAGATAGAAGCTATGAAAAATAGATACCATTTTCAGACGATCAGGCAGGCAGGGAGGGATAAATATGAGCACAACCATCGTAACGGTCGACATGATGATTGTTTTTGCACTTCTTGGAGGTGCAATCATCTTATTTGTGTTTGATCTGCTGCGTGTCGATCTGGTGGGACTTCTAATGATGGTATTGTTGCCCCTTACCGGTGTCGTGAGTCCCCAGGAAGCGCTGGCCGGTCTTTCCTCCAATGCTGTTGTGTCGATCATTGCCGTAATGATTTTGGGAGCCGGCCTGAATAAAACCGGTGTAATGAATATTGTGGCAGCCCAAATTATCCGGATCGCCGGTAAGAGTGAGAAACGGATTACCGTTCTGGTCTCGACGACGGTTGCGGTTATCTCCAGTTTCATGCAAAATATTGGTGCTGCTGCGTTATTTCTTCCCGCAACAATGCGAATCAGCCGCCAGTTGCATATCTCGGCGAGTAGAATCCTGATGCCAATGGGCTTTTGTGCCATCACCGGAGGCTGCTTGACGCTGGTCGGTTCATCGCCGCTGATCATGCTTAATGACCTGATGGAAGGGTGGTGGTTGAATAACGCTGATATTGTCGGCAGCGCCCCGTTTGAGCCACTGAACCTGTTGGCTGTCACCCCGATCGGGTTGGTATTGCTGGCCGGTGTGCTCATCTATTTTTCACTGTTTGCCCGAAAACTGTTACCCAATGATTTGTGTCGCCTTGATGATGAGAGTATGGACCGCAGGCTACAGGAAATATATGGCTCGGAAATCGGTCAGGGATACGAGCTTGTGATACCTGAAGGTATATTCCCCGCCTCACTTGAGGAACTCGAAATTCGGCCGAAGTACCACGTGACGGTGATTGGAATCTCTAAAGGGCGCGGCAAAAGCAAAAACCTGGCACCTTTGAAAGAGGAGATGATCGAGTCAGGTGATACGTTGCTGGTTATCGGCGCAGAAGATAAAGTTCGTTCGATGGCAGCATCCCTGCATTGGGTGCTCAAGGAAGATCTCGAACTCTTTGCTGGTGACCATTCCATTGAGGAATCCGGGATTATTGAAGGAGTGGTAATTCCTCATTCGAACCTGACTGGTCATACCATGGAGGAACTGCAGTTCAGGAGTCTCTACAAGGTTAACCCGCTGGCCATAGTCAGGGGCGACAAGATCATCATGGAGGAGATCAATGCAACAAAGTTATTGCAGGGTGATACGTTACTTCTCCAGGGTAAATGGCAGCAGTTTAGATTATTGTCGGCAAAAATGGACTTAGCGTTTATCGAGGAAATCCGCGGCGAGGACTTGAAACCGGAACGAACCCGTTGTGCTCTGTTCTTTCTGTTTATGTCTCTGACGCTGGCACTCGGCTTTCAGGTAAAACTGTCTATTGCACTGCTGGCAGGAGCACTGGGGATCATAATCACCCGGATCATTCCGGCAGATAGAGCTTATGAGGCCGTCGACTGGCGAACGGTCTTTTTGCTCTCAGGTCTCATACCACTCGGTACCGCATTTGAGAACACCGGTGCCGCCGCGTTTATCGCCCAATCGGTGCTTTCTGCCCTGGGTCCGTTAACTCCCATTATTTTGCTTTTCGTCATTTCATTGTTGACGTCGTTTTTTTCTCTTGTTGCCTCAAATGTGGGGGCTGCAGTTCTGATGGTGCCGCTGTCGATGAATCTTGCGGCGCAGGTCGGCGCCGATCCGATCATTGCCGGCATGGTTGTAGCGGTTTCCGCTTCCAATACTTTTATCCTTCCGACCCACCAGGTTAACGCTTTGATCATGCGCCCTGGAGGGTATCGGGCGTGGGATTACATGCGAGTCGGTTCTGGAGTGACCGTATTATACACCGTGCTTTTGATTGGTGTACTGGTCTTGTTTTATGGGGTGTAGCCAGGGATTAGATAATTATGAAACCTGTAGTTACGGTGAAGCCCGGTATTGATCTCACGGCGACATAACGATATCACTTTGGTTGTGCAGATAAAATCTGCCAATACTTTGTTATCACTGACAGGGCCGGTGCGAGCGCTGAAGTGGTTTTTGGCATCGAAGGTGCGATACCCAAGGTGCTCAGTTCCTCAAGAGAAAACTCACTACTTCCGTTCTCTCTTCTTTCATGAAACAGTGAAGCAGGATCAGCGTGCGTCGTTGAAAAAAGTTGCCAACAATTAACATTTGGCTATAATGGAAAATGTTAAAGGAGGAAATATGGAATCGATCAATCTATCGTTTCTACATGGTAACCACGACCGGCAACATTACGAACTACGAGCCGCTGTTCTTAAAGCTTTGGCGCATCCGTCCCGGCTTATGATCATCGATGAACTGTCCCGCGGCGAGCGGACGGTGCAAGAGCTTACCGAGTTGGTGGGGCATGATATATCAACGGTATCCAAGCACCTGCATCTCTTGAAGACCAGTAATATGCTCGAAGCAGATAAACGAGGCAAACAGGTCTATTATCGACTCAGGATACCCTGTATTGTGAATTTTTTTCACTGTCTTGAAGCGGTCATCGCTGCCGATCGGAACAGCAGGTAATGAACGGTCTTAGGATTCAGGTAATAACTAATTGTTGGCGTTTTTGCCAAAGGTAATAGTGTATGGCGTATAAAGCCTTAAAAATCGGATGGTGGAAAGAAGCACTGCGATCGCGGCTCTCCCACGTGCCTGGTGTTCATCTGTTCATTTTGTTGACCGGTCTTGCGTTGTGGTTTCAGATTTATCGGCAGCTTGCGCCTTTTGCTTCCTGGTTTGTAGAATTCTTGCCGGTAGACAAGTATTCCCATCTTGGCAACGCGATGCAGTTTTTCATCTATGATACGCCCAAAGTTTTAATGCTCCTGGTGCTGATTGTGTTTTTTGTCGGGGTTCTCCGTTCTTTTGTCACGGTCGATTGGACCAGGAGAACCCTGGCTCGACACAAGGGAATAACGGCTTATGTGCTGGCAGCGCTGCTTGGTGTGATTACCCCCTTTTGTTCATGTTCGGCGGTTCCCCTTTTCATGGGTTTTGTCACGGCGGGGATACCGCTTGGTATTACATTTGCGTTTCTGGTTTCGGCACCAATGGTAAACGAAATAGCCCTGGTCATGCTCTTTGGTTTACTTGGCTGGAAGGTGGCTTTGCTGTACTTTGTCACCGGAGTTTCAATTGCCATAGGGGCTGGCGTGATCCTGGGAAAGATGGAACTTGATCATCTCCTTGAAGAGTGGGTGCTCAACGTACGGGCGGGTCAAAGTGGTCCAAGCTCGATGAAGATGTCCTGGTCTGATCGAATACGGTTCGGTATTGATGCGGTCAGGGATATTGTTGGCAGAGTCTGGCTGTATGTGGTGATTGGTATTGCAGTGGGGGCAACCATCCATGGCTATGTTCCCGAAGGGTATCTTTCAAGCCTGATGGGGCGAGATAACTGGTGGAGTGTGCCGGTATCGATATTGGTAGGCGTGCCGATGTATGCCAATGCGGCGGGTGTCATACCGGTGGTGGAGGCCCTTCTTGGTAAAGGTGCATCACTGGGAACCGTCATAGCCTTTATGATGAGTGTGATTGCACTTTCCCTTCCTGAAATGATTATCTTGAGGAAGGTACTGAAACCAAAGCTTATTATCTTGTTCGCGGCAGTGGTGGCTACCGGCATACTTTGTGTCGGGTATTTATTTAATAGTGTTATTTGAGGGTGGTATGCAGGAAATAAAAGTATTGGGGGCCGGGTGTAAACGGTGTGATGAGTTGGAGAAACGTATTAATCGTCTGGTTGATCAAAAAGGAGCCGAGGTGAGGGTGAGCAAAGTCTCCGATTTTCAAAAGATGGCTGAGCTTGGTGTGTTTTCCACTCCCGGTGTGGTGGTCAACGGGGAGGTCAAAGCGGTGGGAAGGGTGCCGCGTGATGAAGAAATTCTTGAGTGGATCAGCTGATTGTGCAATCGGTGGTTCTTCGATTGGAACAACCGTCCATCCTGCGATGATAAAATTGTTGAAAGTATCCTCCTGAGAGGGAAGGATAGAGAAAAATATCAGTCATCTCTTGAATGTTGATCTGCGGTCCCGAAGGCTCATAAGAACGGCTTTGGGTCAGCAGGATAACCAGGTTCGAATCGTTCAACTATCGAACAGGAGAACATTTATGTCACAAAGCCGGCGGCCCAGCCCTGTGAACGCTTCCCGTCACGGAAAAAACAACACGCTGGTTGATAATCATGGCAGGGCCATTACCTATCTAAGGCTGGCGATCACCGATCGATGTAATCTGAGGTGCCGGTATTGTATGCCGGAAACGGGAGTGGAGTCGGTTGATCATAGCGAAACGCTGCGCTACGAAGAGTTGAAACAGCTCGTATCGATTTTGTTGCCAATGGGAATTGAAAAAATCCGTATCACCGGCGGTGAGCCATTGGTTCGGCGTGGCTGCGTTGACTTCATGAAGTCTCTTAAAGAAGATCTGGGAGTTGAACAGATTTATCTGACGACCAACGGAGTTGAAGTCGGAAGATATCTGCCGCAAATGAAGGCGCTGGGTATCGCTGGTATAAACTTGAGTTTGGATACGCTAAATTCACAGCACTATCTTGCCATCACCAGGCGCGATTTCTTTAACCGGGTATACCAGGCTCTGCAAGAAATCCTCACCGCGCACATTCCGCTCAAAATAAATTCGGTCGTTGCCCACTGGACCACCGATGATGAAATACTACACCTTGCGGCACTTGCGCAAAAAGAGGCTTTAACCCTTCGATTTATTGAACACATGGAGTTCTCGGGCAATCAAGGTGAATTCACCCACGGTAAAGAAAAATTATTCAACCGTATCGCGAGATTGTTGCCTGATTACCAGGAAATTGATCAGCCCGATTTTTCTACAGCGCGACTTTTTGAACACCCTGGTTTTGCTGGTAAAATCGGAATTATTGAAGGGCATTCAAGAAGTTTTTGTGGGACCTGCAATAAGATTCGAATTACTCCGCAGGGTATGCTCAAAGCCTGTCTTTATGACAATGGTGTACTTGATTTGCGTGAAATGCTTCGGAGTGGGGTCAAAGATCAACTGATTAGTTGCCGAATACAAGAATGTCTCGAAGCCCGTTATGCCAACGGTCGGGTTGCACAGGATTCGTGTCAACTGAACAATCATCAATCAATGGCATCAATCGGCGGATGATCGTTTGCGGGGTAGGGCATGATTTCCGTTGAAAAAGCGCTTGAAATTCTCGAGGCAAATGTTCCTGAGCCTAAGAGAGTTGAGATCAGACTTGAAGATGCGTTGGGAATGATACTATTTTCTGACCTTGTTTCCCCCGAATCAGCTCCTCGATTTACGAACTCTGCGATGGATGGCTACGCGGTGAGATGGAGCGACTGTTGTGGTATTGCAAGTAATGGGCCGAAGATTCTGCAGGTGCACGGTGAGAGTCAGGCGGGAGTACCGTTTTTCGGGACCGTGCAACCCGGTGAGGCCATACGGATCAGTACCGGAGCTATGCTCCCTGAGGGAGCGGATAGTGTTGTCAAAGTCGAAGATACGGAGGAAGCCCCATCGGGGGTGAAGATTCTCGCGACTCCTATTCACGGGCAAAATGTAAGGGTGGAGGGGGAGGAATTTAAAGCGGGCGCGTTTCTCTTTGCCAAAGGCACCAGGGTTGGCCCGAGAGAGCTGGCGATGTTTGCCGCGGTAGGGGTGAAGACAATACCGGTATATAGATCGCCGCGCGTATCACTACTGATTACTGGTACGGAATTGGCTGAACCCGATAGTGAACTGATCAAACCGTATCAAATCAGAGATTCCAACACCATCATGTTGTCCTCGGCAACCAACGATTCCGGGGCACATCTCAATAAAATTTGCCATGTGGAAGATGACCTGGCTCAGACCATCCAGGTGATGGAGGAACTGCTCACTGAAACCGATATCTTGCTCTGTTCAGGGGGTGTTTCAGTCGGCCGGCATGATCATGTGAAGGATGCTGCAGAGGCGGTTGGGTTTTCAGAGTTATTCTGGAAGATCAGGCAGAAGCCGGGTAAACCACTCTATGTCGGACGTCGGCAGGACACCCTTTTGTTCGGCTTGCCGGGGAATCCTGTATCCGCATTTATGTGCTTTTATCATTATGTCCGGCCAGTCCTGGCTCGTTTGCAGGGTAGTAGTAATGAGTATCGTTCGATGACCGCTCGTGTCGGTTTCCAGATTAAAAATCATGGCAATCGTACCAATTTTATCCGGGTCAAAGTCGCAAAGGAGCCAAACGAGTTGGCCTGCATCAAGGAGATTGCTCAGCAGGGTTCTCACATGTTGAGTTCGATTACTACCGCAGACGGCTACATAATCCTGGAACCGGGAGCACTACTTGAGCCGGGAGAACTGGTGGAGGTCGCACTGTTCTAGCCAGTGGTACTATCTTGGCGATGGTTGCTGGCCTTGGGGCATTAAAGCCCTCTGCGATCACCCCATCTTACCATCGCGCCTCGCCTTATAGAAGAGAACGTTTAGAGAGGTCCTTATTATCATGCATTTTTGGTTCGGAAGGTTTTTTTGCCTTCATTTGCTCAATGAGATGATCATCACTTAGTGGCCGCAATGTGTTCTCGAATTTTTCCCTGAGAAAAACGTTTGGCCCGTCGCTTGTACTTCATTCGCTTTTTTGATTCAATTAAATAAAAACGAGAAAGGTGTTCTGTGTAATACTCGGCAGAACGCTTTGTGTTGGTGTTTTACTATACCGAAATTACGTTGTTTTTCTGTATTTTGGAGGTTCTGTTCCCAGCGTTTGATGTTGAGAGGTTTCATATGGCACAGATGAATGTACAGGTTAAAGAGTTGTTAATTCGTGATAAACCCTCTTTTCTCGGAAAAGGTGTGAGAAAAGTGTTCTATGGGCAACAGTTGGTGGTGACCAGCGAGGCTGAAGACTGGGTAGAGGTTCGAGTGTCTGGCATAAACGGATGGGTACACCGTACTGCTCTGACATCAAAGAAAATAATTTTGGAATCGGGAGCAAAACGAGCAGAGGTTACGGCTAGCGATGATGAGATAACCATCGCCGGCAAAGGGTTCAACCAACAGATAGAAAATGATTTCCGAAAGAAGAATGGCAGCAAGGGCTTTGGTTGGGTCGATCAAGCCGAGAATTACACGGTATCGAGTCGGGAAATTGCACAATTCCTCAGAGATGGTCAGCTGGCACCTGAGGGAGGTGGTTCATGAAAACAATAAATCGTCGCCATTTCCTCTCCACGGCCTCCCGGATGGGAGCGGCAGGAATCGGCTTGAGTCTGTACGCAGGTTTTCTGCAGGGGTGTGTCAGCCGGTCGGGTAATATTACGAGTATTTCGTTTGATCCCCAGGCGGTCGTCGATATCTTTAAAGCGGGGTCGAAGGTGATGGAAGATTTTACTCCCGAGCAGGAGTACTATATCGGCAGGACCATTGGTGCTTTGATCTTTACTCAGTACAAAGCCTATCCAGCTGCTAATCCGAACCGTTATGTAAACCTGGTTGGCCAAACACTGGCGCAATATTCAGAGTTGCCACTACTGTTTAATGGCTACCATTTTATGATTCTTGATTCTGAAGAAATTAATGCCTTTGCCACACCAAGCGGCCTGATCCTGATCACCCGGGGAATGGTGCGCTGTTGTCGTGATGAAGATATGCTGGCCGCCATCCTTGCCCATGAAATTGCCCATGTCCAGTATCGAGATGGTTTGAACGCTATTCAGAAGAGTAGAGTGACAGAACTTGGCACCTTATTGGCTCGGGAGGGGGCTGAAAATTTTGGTCCATCAGTTATGGGGGGGAGGGGGTCTGCCTCTCTTCAGGTTTTTCAGATGTTTGAGGGATCCATCGACGATATTTTCAAAAAGCTGGTTGTCAATGGTTATTCTCGATCGCAGGAATACCAGGCTGACCAGGGAGCCTTGGAAATACTCAAGAGAACCGGCTATCCGCCCGTTTCTCTCAAAACAGTTCTTACCGAAATGGAAAATCGGTTGGTCAAGGGCAAAAAGGATTTTGCGGCGACCCATCCACCTCCTGAGAAGAGGATTGATCAATTGAGCGATTCTCAGTTAGTGAGTGGTCCTGTTCCGCCGGTCTCAGCAAGAGTAGAGCGCTTTCGCCGAAACCTCCAAGGGGTATGATCTCCACATCAGATAATAAGCGATCTCTGTATAATCTGCTTTTTTCAGCCACCATTTTTGGTATGGCTTTTGCTGGCTGGTGGGCTGGATTTTTCAGTTCATGGGAGTTGCGAACATCTGATTATGCCGTGCGTTATTTTGCCAAAGCTTCTTCCCGTTCCCAAGAAATCGTACTGGTTGCACTCGATCAAAAAAGTTTAGCATGGGTTCATGAGAATTTATCAATCACCTGGCCTTGGCCAAGAGAACTGCATGGGGCGGTCTTGTCACCATTGTCCGAGTTTGGGACCAAGGCGGTCGGAGTCGATGTACTTTTCACAGAACCTTCGGCTTTTGGCGTCAGTGACGACCAAAAGCTCGCCTCTTCATTGCAGAGCAATCCAACCGCACTCGGTTCAGTTTCATTTGGTAAATCAGGCAATCAGGCGAGCTGGCCGACTTCGTTTCCGACTTCCAACCTGAAATACATCCAACATTCAGAGCCCGGCAGCTTTCTGCCAGAAGCATCTTACGGGCTGCTGCCAATCGATGTTTTGGCACAATCTGCGAAACTACTCTGTAATGTCGCACAACGGCCGGACGATGATGGTGCTTATCGGCGATTGCAGCCGTTCACCCTGTTTGACAACCGTCTGGTGGCAGCGCTCGGTATAGGCATTTTTCTGGCCGACCAACCAAATGAGCTGATATCCTTTCAACGAGCTGAAATTGCCATTGGTGAGAACTTGCGTATTCCGTTGGATAAAAGTGGTCGAGCGATGTTGAAATTTTACGGGCCATCCGGAACGGTATTTCCGACAATCAGTGCAGGAGCATTGATTGATTATCATCTGGCGGTGGGCACTGATAAAATTAAGAAAGGGGAAGAACTTAAAAAAATTATTGCGAGTCGCTATGTGATTTATGGTTTTACGGCGCCAGGCTTGCGTGATTTGCGGCCCTCACCTGTGGGCAGTACGATGCCCGGTATAGAGCTGCATGCAACGATGCTGAATAATGTGCTTGAAGAAGATTTTCTCAAAGCAGTATCTCCGTTGACACAGTGGACAGCAATGGGATTGATTCTGATTCTACTTTCTGTGCTGCTGGGTAAAGTGACTTCATTCTGGCAGCAGGCAGGGGTTATTCTGGCTGCACTCCTGTTCCCCCCAGCTCTCTATATCCTCTTGTACCTCAACGGTTTCATCGCAGAACTGGTAGTGGCAGAAAGTGTCATCATTGCCATGGTTTCATGCATGGTGCTCATTAATTATTATACGGTTGGGCGGGAACGGCGGTTTATCAAGCATTCGTTCAGGCATTATTTGAGCCCCGCCGTTGTTGAGGAACTGATAAAGGATCCTTCCCGGTTGGCACTGGGGGGGGAACGCCGTGAGCTGACAATTTTATTTTCAGACCTTGAGGATTTCACGAGAATTTCCGAACAGGTATCTCCGGAGGATCTTGCCCGGTTGCTTAATGAATTTTTAACAGAAATGACCGACATAATTTTGGAGGAAAATGGGACCATTGATAAATATGAGGGTGATGCCATCATTGCATTCTGGAATGCGCCTCTACCGGTGGAGCACCATCAGCAGAAGGCGGTCAATTCGGCTCTGCGCTGCCAGCAGAGGCTTGCTCAGATGCGGTCAGGACTGCGTAGGCAATATGGTTGTGAATTGCACATGCGAATTGGTATTAACAGTGGTCCGGCAGTTATCGGCAACTTTGGTTCCAGTCGTCGCTTCGACTATACCATGCTGGGAGATGCCGTAAATCTTGCCGCTCGTCTTGAGGGGATCAACAAACTCTTTGGCACCTACACGATGATCTCGGAGTTCACGAATATCCACCTTGATGAAACAATGCATTCCAGAAGACTTGGGGCGGTCCAGGTAATCGGCAGAGATGAACCGGTGATGGTGTATGAGCCGTTGGAGAAAGATCGATGGTTGGATCATCGTGACCGCTTTGAACGATTTGAGCAAGGGTTGCAGGCTTTTGAAAATGGTGCATATCAGCAGGCCCTTGAGTTTTTCGGACCGCTTTCACCCGAGGATCAACCTGCCAAACGATACAGCGAAGTCTGTCTGACGTTGTGTGCGGGGCAAACGGTTGCGTATATGGCCGATACCATTTGGCTGCAGCAATCGAAATAGATGAGAGACTCCTCTGATTGAATCAGGTGACCTAAATCTCTGCGCACTGAAAACTGGTGGGCCGTTGTCTCGTCAAAGGTTAAGGATGAGCGCCACTATGGGAACCCTGAGTTAGTGATTCCTCGAGTGGGTAAGCAATCGTCTGGTAGACGGGTTTGCCATCTACGAAAGTAGCGAGGATGCGGGGTACCTGCTGATTTCTGTCTACCAGAATCAGATCAGCGGCTTTGCCTTGTTCAATTGAACCCGTCAAATCACCAATTCCAACGCTCTGGGCAGGATTGAGGCTGAAAAACCTGCTGATCTCGGAGAGGGATTTTTGGGTAAGTGAAGCTGCTTTGAAAAGTGCAGGGAGCAGGCAGCGGGGTGAGTAATCAAGACAGAGTATGTCGACTCTATTGGTAAGGAGCATGTCCGAAACCAAGAGGTTACCGGCATGTGACATACCACGAATGAGATTTGGGGTGCCGAAAACGGTCTGCATACCATGCTGGCGGGCATAATCAACCGCTTCAATCGAGACGGGAAACTCTGCGATAGTGATTCCTGAGCGGCGCGCCCATTCCAGCTTTTCCGCGGTACGGTCATCATGAGAAACTACCGAAATCTTCTGGTCGAGTGCTGATTTTATCAGGCTTTGCAGCGACTCTTCATCTACCTTTTTGCGCATTTCGAGCAGGTCATGATATTTTTCATCGGCCTCTTGTACCGTTTGGCCTGATCGTTTGAAATACGCGCGATACGATTCGATATCTTTGAACACTCCAAAACCAGGTGTGTGATCCATAATCGATAGCAGGTCAATCTCCTGGTTCCGAATTAAGTCTTCGATAACTTTTAGGGATTCAGTATCGGTGATCTCATATCGCAGGTGGATATGCGTTTTGAGCAGCGCTTGTTTTGAAAATGATCTTACCGCTGCAATTATTTCTGAGGCAATCCCTCGTCTGCGCAACGGTTTGGACCGTTCACCAAGATCAGCAAGCCCAATGCAATGAAATACTGCGGTAATTCCATGTAAGGCTAACTCCGCATCATAAGTCGGTAATATTGTCTGGGGGGAAAATGGTGTCGAGGGTCGCGGTGAAATTGCCGCCTCGAGTGAGTCGGCATGAATATCTACAAACCCGGGAAGCAGAAGGTTTCCGTGGCCATCAATAGTATGGTGGTCATCCCATTTGGTATTGGCTGGTGAAATATCGGTAATAAGTCCCAGTTCTACCCGGAGAGAGCTGCGCTCCCTGATACCATCTGGTGTAACAATATCAACGTTAGTGATGGTAAGGGTATCACTACTGATTGCTTTATTCATAATTGACTCGCGCTGATCCTGTGCTGTTTTGCATGTTTTAATCAGATGTCGTCTGTTCTTTATGCAGGGATAGTGGGCGATATGAGAAATGCATGAGTAAACCGTTCAACTATTCGGAGCGAGTCTAAAAGGGATAATTTCGGATCTGATCAAATTATGATTATGTGATCATTAATCTGATTGGTGCTCAGCAGCTCTGGGAAGTATGAATGGGGGGAGCACCCTCCAGCAGAATACATTGGGAGGGTCAGGCGGGTGGCGATGAGGTGATAGTTTTTAAATTTCCGTCAATGAAGAGTTCCAGCCACAGCTCAACGGCAACCAGGTGCCAGACGTGGCTGTAAGAACGCTTGCCTGCTTCAAATTCGTCGAGGTAGGTTCTAACTCGCGTACCATCGAAAAGGTCTCTTTGGGCAAGGGTGTCAATCTTTTGGTGAAGGATCTCTTTCAGGGGGCCCCTCATCCACGTGCCATAGGGGAGACGAAAACCTTTCTTGGGCATCTCAAGTGATGATCGATCTATCAGATCGGCAGCCACCTTTCTGAGAATGTATTTTCTGATTTTTTCATTTACCTTGTATCTGCTGGGGATCAGTGAGGCGGCTTCGATTAATTCATGATCAAGAAAAGGAAAGCGTCCTTCGATGGAAAAGTGCATGGTGAACTGGTCAACCCGGTAGGTGTGGTGGTTGCCGAGTACATTCATGAAATCCATGTAGCTGAATGCTTCCAATTCATCAGAAAATTCAATATGTTTGCCGACATAAAGTTGGTGGAGACGTTCAATCGAGTTGAACTCTTTGACCAGGGGGCTGCTGAATAGTCGTTGTTTACTCTGCTCAGTCTGTTCAGATCTCAAAACAGTATGAAGTCTGTCAATTGTCGGAGTTGTGGCAATTCGATATAATTTTTCCCAGCGCTGGTTGATCGGTTGGAGAATACGCAGGATTGGGGCGATCCGGCGGAATAATCTCCAACGGCTCCTTTTTACGCTTCGGTAATGATTGTAACCGTAAAAAACCTCATCCCCACCCAATCCGTTTAAAACGACCTTCGTATTATTCTCTGAGACGACTCTTGATATCAGGTAGTTTGGGTCCAGAAAACTACATGGCTCTTCAAAGCAAAGGATCATATCCTCGAGGTTCTCTAAAATTGAATCTGCCTGAACCAGGTGAACAATGTGCTCCATGTCGTACATCCGGACAGTTTTCTTGGCCTGACTAAGCTCGTCATATTCTTCAGGCTCGTCTTGGTAGGCAAGGGTGAAGGCTTTGATACCGGGATGGTTTTGCGCAGCAATCGCCGAAACCGTGGTTGAATCGATGCCACC
>QZLB01000086.1 GCA_004796425.1 Desulfobulbaceae bacterium
CCTGTATGGGATCTGTACGATTATCGGGGTACTGCTCGGACTCTGTCTGGTCTACTGGGCGGGTGCCAAAGCCTTTGGAGGTGTAGGAGGTTTCGGATTTATCCTGGATTTGATCGGAGTATCAGCCGTGCCCTTCTGGCTGCTGGCACCGCTACTCAACTACTTTCTGCAATTCGAATTTTCCCAGGCCACACGGATCCTTCTGGTCATCGCAATCGCCGGTAGTTTTATCTGGTCCTTTATATTACTGCGCCAGTCACTGATCTTTGGTCAGGGTCTTTCTGTGGGTCGGGCAACCTTGGCCCTGGGAGCGATGTGGATATTCAGTCTCAGTGCGGTCTATTTGTTCCTACCCTAGAAACGGTTCCTGGACGACCCGGTACACATCCACTTTTTCTCTGACGTTTTTATAATCAAAACGCCCCATCGGTTCGCACTGATAATGGCTACTCAATAACCCTTCGGTTTCTTTGGAAATGCAGATTTCCCCGCCAGGACAACCTCGCTCAATCCGCTCGGCAATATTGACGCCGTAACCCAGTACGGTGTAATCACAGAACTCATCTGAGCCGATTGTTCCCACGACCACCTCTGAGGTATTGATGCCAATCCCCAGATCTACATTGATGCCGAGGGTATTCTGCCATTTCCTTCTGAGATTCCTCATCATACCCTGCATTTCCAGGGCAGCCTCAACAGCCCGCTCTGCATGGTTATCATCAGGAACCGGGTTACCCCAGACCACCATCAGAGAGTCACCGATCAGCTTGTCGATAGTACCACCATTCGCCTTGGCAATGGAAATCAGCTTTCCGAAGCATTCCCGCAGCATCGTGATCAACACTTCCGGCTCGATCGACTCGCACAACTTGGTAAATCCCCGCATATCTGCAAACATGACGGTAACATTCTTGCGAACCCCGTCTTCTTTGAGCAAATCGGGGTTTTCAATAGCGATGGAGGCAACGCTTGGCTCAACAAAGTGGCCGAAGGTCCGTCTGATATCATTTTTCTCCGTCTCAAGCACCGTCGAACCCCAACCGAGCGCACGGATTACGGTAATGAGGCTGCCCACCAGGGGAGCGGAAAGTGGCATAAAGAGCTGAAAGGCCTCTGAATAAGCATGTATCAGTACACCATAGGAAAACCAGGCAATGACCGTGTAAATAATTCCTTTTACATTGCCTTCTTCAAGGATGATAATACCGGGAAACAGGGTGTGGAAAAAAATGATAAATGCAGTGATACCAATGGAGACCGGTTGATATTCACCGATAGAATCCATCTGGAAAAAAAGCAGATCGAACGGGGTAAAAATATTGGCCAGTTGTACGATACAGAGGGTGATTGCGACCAGCACCGAGACCACGAGATACACTCGTAGCTCTGAGTACTTTCGATATTTCAAACGCATTCTGACCATAGGCCTCAATTCCTCTATGCTACATATTCAGCAGCCAAAAACACAGTATAGTGGTCGATGGGCGATTCAACAAGCGAATAATCTTAATGTGATATCTGGAACCTGTTTTTCACGTATTTGTAATCATAAGGAAATAGTTCCCCGATTGCCCGTCACCTTTTGAATGTATCCGTCAACATCAAATTTTCTGCGGCAGCCGCGCGCATTCATATACCGAATCTTGCCAAATACCGGTCGTTCCTTCCAAGCCCGATCATGAATACCGCCGATTGCCCAGGCGACACCGGTATAGCCATTGGGGTCTCTCCCATCAAGAGAGTAGCGGTCGTTGAGATTGAGGCTGATCTGTAGTGCCTGCTCCGGGGTTTCACTCCACTCCAGGATCTTTTTCGCCCAGTACATCCTGAGATATCCGGGTATCGTGCCTGACTCAAGCAGATCAATCTGACAACCATTCCAGAGCGGGTCATGGGTTTGAGCCTGCTCGAAAGTCTGTTGATCATACAAATACTCTCGCGTGTCGCCACGATGCGTATCCAACGTGACGCGTGCCCATTCGTGAAGACCCTGGAATGAGTCATAGTGTGGCTCAAAGGTGCAGAAATTGTCCGCCAGTTCTCTACGTACAATCAGCTCTTCAAGAAAATCCAGCTGATCGGCTTCTCCCAACTGTGATGCTAAGACCTCCAGAGCCAGACGCTGAGCGGAGAGCTGACCACCCGCCAGGTAGATCGAAAGTGCCGACTGTTTCCCGGAGAGCGGGTCGTTTCGCTTCTGGGCATATCCTGCCAGTCGAAGCTTAATTGCCTCAGCCATTGCCTGTCGGGCGCCTGTTTCACCCGGTTGTCGGACAGACTCACCATTCTTTTGCGGGGTTCTGCGCAGACCATCGGGCAATTCAACCATTGGTTGAACATCGATTTTCTGCGGAGTTGGTATCTCGGTGAGATACTCGGTACGCAATCGATTGATTTTCGGCCTGAGTGTATAGGCCCCGTATTCTTTTTTGTTGGAGGCGACCCAGACAGGGATAATATTGCGACTGTCACACTCGCTTACGGGAAGATCCGTAAGCTGCAGGGTCGTTTTGAGCAGCTTCTGAAACTCCTTGAGCGGATTAAAATCACACACCAGTTGACAGGCCCGCGTTAACCGGAGCAACTCCGATAACGTATCCTCACCGCCCCGCAACTGATAGAACGCCACCCCTAACCCGCGCAAATCATTGGCAAGCGCAGCCATTCCCGCATGATTAAAACGATCCTGTCGGATATTTTCATATGGTCTTTGCAGATCAAGGGTGACCACCACCAGCCCGGTATCCCTGATCACCGCTTCCTGGATTGCATAGAGCAGTGTCCAATTGTCTCGAACCCGAAAACTCCGACTCAGCCAATAGACAACCGGTCCATCACCTCTTTTGCCATCCCTGATCAGCCGCACTCTTTTCTGTATGTTCTGGTCTCTTCTCACCATGATTGTTTCCCGGTTGGCCGTTATAAGTGACAATAATAGTGGTTGTCAGGGTTGTCCACCACCCGGTTTTGTTCTATTATCTTTTGTAAGATTAATAAGAACCGTCGGGGCTTCCATGGACAAAGACCAGAAAATAAGAATCGGTATCAGCTCGTGCCTGCTTGGCAACAAAGTGCGATACGACGGCGGCCATCAGCATGATCGCTATCTCACCCGTACACTTGGTGACTATTTCGACTACGTTCCGGTCTGCCCAGAAGTTGAGTGCGGCCTGCCAACCCCCAGAGAAGCGATGCGGCTGGTCGGCGACCCCGAATCACCACGGCTGGTGACCAGAAAAACCGGTATCGACCACACGGATCGGATGCTCACCTGGGCTGCAAAGCGGGTAAAAGAGCTGGAAAATGATCAGCTTTGCGGCTTTATTTTCAAAAGCAAATCCCCTTCCTCTGGCATGGAGCGGGTGAAAGTCTATGATGACAAAAGCAATCCCCGCAATGTCGGGGTCGGCCTGTTCGCCGCCGCCTTTAAACGAAACTTTCCACTGCTCCCCACCGAAGAGGAAGGGCGTCTTCATGACCAGAGGCTCAGGGAGAACTTTATCGAGTCAGTCTTTGTTCTGAAGCGCTGGCGGGATACCCGAAAGAAACCAAGTCCGGCAAAGATCGTCAGGTTTCACACCGAACATAAACTACTGCTTCGTTCACACTCTGAAGCACATTACCGCCAACTCGGTAAACTGGTGGCAAACGTCGGCAAGCAAGATCTGCAAACCTTTTTACCCAAATATGAAGAACAACTCATGGAAGCCATGCGGCTCAAAGCCACCACCAAAAAGCACACCAATATCCTGATGCACTGCCTGGGACATTTCAAAAAAGATTTAACCAGCGGGGAAAAAGCCGAGTTCCTGGAAATTCTCGATGAGTTCAAAGCAGGCTACCTGCCATTAATCGTACCCATCACCCTGATGAATCACTTTGTCAGAAAGTATGACGAGCAATATCTGCAATCACAACACTACCTGAACCCTCACCCCATTGAACTGAAACTGAGAAACCATGCCTGAGCACAAGGTGTTAATAACCGGGGCAACCGGCTACATTGGTCGACGGCTCACCCACCGGCTGATAAATAAAGAAGGCGTTACATTACGCCTTTTTGTCCGCAACCAGCATAAGATCCAGGTCTCCGTCAAGCCCTCCGTTGAAATCGCAGAAGGAGATACGTTTAATGAAGAATCACTGGAGGCAGCAGTCTCAGGGATTGATACCGCCTATTACCTGATCCACTCCATGGGAACCGGGGCGGACTATCGCCGACTCGACATGGAAAGTGCCCAGCGGTTCAGGGACAGCTGCATCAAAGCCGGAGTAAAGCGTATCGTCTATC
>QZLB01000287.1 GCA_004796425.1 Desulfobulbaceae bacterium
CGTTTTTCTGCAGCGGCCTTGTCAAAAGCCAAACAACAGGCGGAAGAGACGCTCAGCGATCTCAACGGGACCTACATCTTCGATGCGGCATTATCGGTGCTTGCGGTACTGGTAGTGTTGGTAAGTTGCATTTTCTTCCTGTTGCGCTACATGGTTGCCCGGCCGCTTGATGATATTGGTCAGGCCTTTGGCGAGGTGGCCGAAGGTGATCTCACCGTAAAAGCTGAGGTGAAAACCAAAGATGAGATCGGTGTCCTGTCCACTAATTTCAACTCGTTTATCGAGTCGCTCCATGATATGGTCGATCGGATTTCCAGCCAGGTCGAAAATCTTCGGTCCTCATCCCAGTCGCTCACACAGGTTTCGGTGGAGATGACCGATGGGGCAGAGGACATGTCGAAGAAATCTCATGTGGTGGCCGAATCCGCTACTGAAATGAGCTCCAACATGGGCATGGTCGCCGATTCCATGACCGATGCCAACAACAACATCAATATGGTTGCTGCGGCAACAGAAGAGATGACCACCACCATCGATGAAATTTCCCAGAATGCTGAAAATGCCCGGGCAATTTCTGAAAATGCAGTGGTAGAAGCCGAAAATGCCACCCAGAAAATGCGGGGCCTCGGAGAATCTGCCCAGAACATCGGCAAGGTGACCGAAACCATCACTGAAATCTCGGAACAGACAAACCTGCTCGCCTTGAATGCAACTATTGAGGCAGCTCGGGCTGGTGAGGCCGGTAAAGGGTTCGCAGTCGTTGCCCAGGAGATCAAAGAGCTTGCTCGTCAGACCTCGGCGGCAACAGCTGAAATTAGTGAGCGGATTTCTGAGATTCAGGGCAATACCGGTAGTGCGGTTAAGGAGATCGAGCATATCAGCGAGGTCATTAATGAGGTGGCCGCGATTATTTCTACGATTGCCACGGCGGTGGAAGAGCAATCTGCAGCCACGCGCGAGATTTCCAGTAACATCAGTCTGGCATCCCACGGTATTGATAAAGTGAATGAAAATGTCCGCTCAAGTGCTGGGGTCTCAGACAGTATCAATAATGATATTGGTGATGTTGATGTTGCTTCGAGTAGAATTTCTGAAAACTCCTCAGAGGTCAGCCGAAGTGCATCTGAACTTTCAGAGCTGGCCGAACTGCTCCAGGAGCTGGTAGCGAAATTTAAACTCTAGTATACAGGTGTAAAAACCAGATAAATGGATTGAATATCTATCCCCCCGAGCAAAGGCTTCGGGGGGATTTTTCATTCGTAATATTTTTGATGTCAAAAAGTGCGATAATTTAAAGGGACAAATCTTAAAATTAATCATTTTTACTCATAAACTGTTAGGCAATTTCCTTCTTTAATATCTGAGAATCCACTGTTTTGTGATTTATCCCTTGATATAACGTTGATTTTTTCGATAGGCTACAAGTATGCCCTTATGAGGGTGAAGCACTATTTGAAATCCTTTATCAATCAATCAGGATCCAGGGAGGCAGAATGATATGAAGATCAAGGCTTCAATTAATCTAAAGGTTAATCTGATTGCAGGCATCAGTCTTGTCATTCTGGCGGTTATTACCATTGGTTTGTCAACCAGGGCTTTGATGAAGCGTGGGGAGGTTGAGGTTGCGTCATACCAGCAGGCGATCATGGAAGAGAAACGCAATTTCCTCGAGTCGATGGTGAGCAACGCCTACCACATTGTTGACTATGCCTATAAAGAGTCGCAGGATCGTGAGGCACTGTCGCAGCTCTACCAGGATGTGAGTGAGGAGGATCTGAAGGCCAAAGCGCTTGCTACCATCAATTCACTGCGGTATGGGCCTGAAAACAAGGATTATTTTTATACGATGGATAGTAAGCAGCGCATCATGGTACAGCATCCCAAGGCGGATCTCGTTGGGAAGAGTGATACTTTTTTTGTTGATCCGGATGGCAAGAAGCAGATCGTTTCTCAGATCGATATCGGTTTGAAGGAGGGCAAGGGTTTTGATGAGTTCCGGTGGAATAAACTCGGAGAGTCTGAGCCTCAGCCAAAGCTCTCTTTTGTCCGTGCGTTTGAACCGTGGAATCTGGTTATTGCGACCGGTCTTTATGTCGATGATGTGAATAAGGCAATTGCGATAAAGCGGGAAGAGATTCGCGATGAGATATACAAAGAGGTCTTCACCTCGCTTATCTTCACGGCCATTGTCCTGGTTGCAACAATGTTTATTTCATATTTTATCATCAGGGGTGGGGTGGTTGCTCCGATAAAGCGGATTATCTCGATGTTACAGGATATCGCCGAGGGTGAAGGTGATCTCACCAAACGGATTATCGATGACTCGGGTGATGAAACCGAGGAAATGGCCAACTGGTTCAACCAGTTTGTCTCAAAGGTGCAGGATATCATCAGTGATGTGGCGGATAATGCGATTCATCTTGAGAAATCCTCGGGTGAGTTAAGTGAGATCTCCAAGGGGATGGCGGAAGAGTCCGCTCAAAGTTCGGAACGTGCCAATGGCGTTGCCGCGGCCAGTGAGGAGATGAGCTCCAATATGCAGTCTGTCGCGGCGGCGATGGAGCAGGCGGCGACCAATGTAAGTATGGTTGCGGCGGCTTCTGAGGAGATGTCGGCCACCATTAACGAGATTGCAGAGAATGCCGAGAAAGCACGATCCATTACCAGTGAAGGTGTGGCTCAGACTACGAGTGCCTCTTCCCAGGTTAATGATCTGGGCCAGGCGGCGGTGGAGATTGGTAAGGTTGTAGAGGCAATCACCGAAATTTCACAGCAGGTTGATTTGCTGGCATTAAACGCCACCATCGAAGCTGCCCGGGCCGGTGATGCGGGCAAGGGGTTTGCCGTTGTGGCCAATGAGATCAAGGAGCTGGCCCGGCAGACCGCAGAGGCGACAGGTGAGATCAAGTCCCAGGTAGAATCTATCCAGACCAGCACTCAGGGTACGGTTACAGAGATTAACTCGGTATCCGATATCGTCGGCCAGATCGATGAAATTGTCTCCACCATTGCGACCGCTGTGGAGGAGCAATCGGTAACGACGACTGAGATTGTAAATAATGTAACTCAGGCCTCGGTGGGAATCGGTGAGGTCAACGAAAATGTGGCCCAGAGCTCAACGGTATCATCAGAGATTGCTTCTGAGATTGTCGTGGTTACCCGATCCTCAGAACAGATTACCGAAGGATGCAACCGGGTTAATCTGAGCTCTGAAGGGCTTGCCAGCCTGGCGACTGAGCTGAATAATATGGTCTCTAAATTTAAGGTATAAACGGCCGAACAAGTCCGGTCCCGTTTTGGGACAGGCCTGATCATTCGGTGCAACATGGCTGAGCTGAAGGGTCTAAATCACAACCGCTCTGGCACTTCCGGAATGGAATGTGAAACTTGTATCTATCTGGTTGTTGATTGGTCCCGTTAGCAGGTCCAGCCGGGCGGAAGGGTCCTCGCTCAATTTGATCAGCGGCTGTTTGCTATTTCCAATCACTTAATCCATAAATTTGCATTATTGTCTGCAATTTTCCATTTGCTCGTAATCTGCGGATTCCATCAGTAAATACGGCAGCGTAGATTCGCCCCTCTTCATTGTTGTAGAAGATCGGATAAACATTGACATCGCTGGTAACCGGAACTTTAAGAAAACCGATTACTTCATTGGCAGATTTATTACCAGCCTCACGCTCTTTGGCCAAAAAATAATCAGTATTGGTAGCATTCGATATCCACAAATCGATGCGTCCGGTTAACAGTTTTCTGAAATTTCGTTCGGTACCTCCTTCACCATGTAATGGTTGTACAAATGGTGCAGAACCTTGTTTAAGGTATTCGGTAATTTTCTTGTCGCTGTAGGTCCATCCTTTCATGCTACCGATTTTTAGATTTTTGAGAGATTCAACGCCTTCGTATTGCCAGGACTTGATCAGCGGGGAGTCGACTCGTGCATAAAACTTGTGGTTGTATTGGGCAATTTCTTCTTCTGGAAATAAGGCCAAACTTTTATTGATTGGGTGATTTTTCATGCCAATCATGCCATCTACCGACGCTCGCTGTGCGTTGAAATCGTTCATTATCCTGAGCCATGGATAGATTCTGAATTCTAGCGTGTAGTTTTCTTCTGTGAAGATTGCGAGCAGAATATCCTGTATGAAGCCATTTGGACCGTTTTCTGATTGGCAGGAGTACGGACAGTCATCTTCAACCAGTATGGTGATTTTTTTATTGCCATGGCAGGTTGCGGCGTTGAAAATGATGCAGGTACAGCCAAGCAGAAGGAATGATGCCTTTCTTATAAATTTTGCTGTCTGAGTTCGCATGGTTTTCATCTCATCGCTTGGCCACGTAGCCGATACGTTTTCGAAAAGGTTGTTCAATTATATGATAAAGCGGTGTCGCTCGTCAAAAGATTCGGCTGAATAGTATGCGATCGTGTAGCGAGGCTATTTAGGGAATTTTCTCGTTTGAACCAGCCTTGTTTGGTTGACGAGGTAAGGTGTAAAATTATCTATTGACAAAACATCTATAGATGAATATTTTTGAGATGAACAACAAAAAAGAGGTGGTTATGCGAGGTCAGGGTCGAGGAATGCGGCAGGGTCGTGGGCGGAAAGGTCAGGGTAAGGGCCAGGGTAAAAAGCGTCGCCCGCTCGGTTTTTTACAACCATGTTTGTTGCTGCAACTTTTACAAGAAGATATGCACGGTTATGAATTGCTGCAGGGACTCGACA
>QZLB01000097.1 GCA_004796425.1 Desulfobulbaceae bacterium
GCCTCTGTCATGACCTGGTTCGACAATGAATGGGGCTATGCAAACCGAATGCTCGACACGGCCTGGCAGCTGTTCCACGCCTGATTCTGCTTGTCTCAACCATGCGCACCGTATCGCTCCTGGTGCACCAGTTGGGGGTTAAAGCGCTCCTTCTCAACAAACGCCTCAACCTGTTTCGGGAACCCTAAGGGGATAATGGCAAAAGGGATCACCTGGGATGGAATTTCAAAAAGTGCCCGGCAGCCAATCATTCTTCTCTCCTCAGGGTAGACACCTGTCCATACGGAACCAATCCCCAGATCGGTTGCTGCCAGCAGGATATTCTGAACCGCCGCACTGCAGTCCTGGACCCAGAAGTCTGCCCATTTTTTACCTTCCGGATCACCACAGACAACAATGGCAACCGGGGCATTGGTGATCATCTTACAATAGGGATGAAACTCGGGTATCCGGTCCAGCTTGGCTCGATCCTTCACCACGATATAATGCCAGGGTTGCTGGTTACCGGCCGAAGGTGCCAGCATCCCTGCATTAATAATCGTCTGGAGCTGCTCCTGAGTGATTTCTTCTGCGCTATATTGCCTGATGCTTCTGCGTGTTTTTATCGCCTGCTGTAATTCCATGAATCTCTCCTTACAATTTGAATTGGTTGCATAAACTAAGTATAATGGCCACAAAACAGAATAATTCAATTATTATTGACTACCTCGTACAATGAAATCTAATTCGATCAAAGGCAAAGAACTGGCAGTTCTTGTTGGTATGATAATCGCCTTTGTTCTGGTCCTCTCTCTCACCGGACTTTATTTTCGCAACCGGCAAGCCCCTGAAAAAAACAAAGAAGATATCACCCTGGTTGAGGGTACGATCAGCCCCGATCAGAACCAGGAGCACACCAATTCCGAACCGGTAAAAATCGGTTCGGATGCATTCTTTTTGAAACCTTCGGCAGATGAAGTTTTAACCGCACTCAAAGAAGCGGCAGGGGAAGGTATTCAGGAGTTGCCGATAGAGCACCCCCCCATGAAGGTGATGTGGCCCGGCTATTTCTTCTCCGTAGAACGCACGGAGAGTGGTGAAGGACTCATGCAGCTGGATGTTGATGAAAATGGGTTCGGGGTCGTTCTGGTCTGTAGTGTAAAACTCGATGATTACCCGCAGGTGACAAAACTCACCCAGGGCCAGAAAATCTGGGTTGCCGGCCAGGTAACCGCCATTGACATGGATGGTACCGGTGGTGTGCATATCACGGTGGAATACATCCGTTTTGATGATGGGCCCACTACCGGCCAATAGAAGATCAGTCTTTTTTCAAAGCAACCCGAATTTCATGGAAGATAGGGCCACCACCCACATCTGAGGCCACCTGTGAAACAAGGTCATTGATTGCTCCGCACTCCTGGTCTGGTCCCCAGTAAATCCCCTCTGCTACCAGCAATCCCGCATCGACGCTATCGGTGATGACGACACTTCGTCTCACACGTCCTCTGAAGTTTTCCAGAGAAATCTCCTCACCCTGACTCACCCCTTCTTTTTCGGCATCGAATGGATTAATCAATACGGTCCCGGTCTGATCCTCGTACAACTCACCAAAGGTGCTGTTTAATAACCGATCATTGGGCGGTGTGATCAGCAGATACGGAAAACGTGCGGCCAGATCGGGATTCTCCCACTCCCTGCTCCTGACCAGACAGGCATGGGGAGGTTGGCTCGGGTCATCACGATTGACAAACTGAAACCGTGCACCATTTCTCTCGAGCTGCCCCCTGTCCTGCTGTTGGTGGATCGACTCAACATAGGTTCCATCCTGGTAGAGTTCTTGATCAAATCCCTCAGGCAACTCTTTAATCGATAAGAGATATCTCTGCAGTCGACTGTCCAGATCTTCTGAAAAAGGTGCATCTTCGTACCCCATTCTTCGAGCAAACTCCTGAAAAAAATCGAAATTACTTCTGGCCTCTTTATATGGCTCGATTACCCGGTCAGCAACACCAAGATAAAAATGTCCGTAGGCACTATAGATATCGCGATTTTCCAGAAATGTGGTGGCCGGCAATAAGACATCGGCATATCTAGCGGTGGGAGTCATCACCTGTTCATGAACCAGGGTAAACAGGTCCTCCCGTTCCAGGTTTTTACGTACACTGCTCGTGTCGGGGACAACATTGACTGGATTTGCATTATAGACCACCAGCGCCTTGACTCCGTGATGCTCTGAGAGCGCCTCTGCCAAATGTATCATATTAATCGTGTGCAACTGAGCAGGCGCGAGTTCCGGGGCGGTCAGGATGGTCTTGTCTCCTGAAAATGCCCCGGTAAACAGCAATACTCCCCTTCCTTTACCTCCACTAAACAAGCCACGGGTCGCCGCCAGAGAGCAAATCGCTCTTACCGACATTCCTCCTTTGGAATTGCGTGATAAACCAACACCGATACGTAAAAAGGTCTTCTCGTTGTGATAGAGCAATTCGGCAAGCATTTGCATCTGAGTAAAATCGACTCCGCTCTCCTGCTCAAGTTCCTCATAAGTCAGTGTCGTCAGATAGTCTGCAAACGTTGTATAACCATCAGTCTGCTGCTCAATAAATGGGTGATTCAGCCACTCACGGTCGGCAAGTATCTTGGCAACTCCCAGAGCCAGCGCACTGTCTCCTCCGGGCTTGACCCGAAGATAATGATCTGCAAGCCGAGCAGTATCATTTTGATAGGGGTCAATCACTACGAGCTTCGCACCTTTGGTTCTGGCTTGTTTTACGTACTGCCAGAAATGCACATTACTGACCCGAATATTAATCCCCCAGGCAATAATTAAATCAGCATCAGCTGCAACTCGAGGCGGACGGCCGCCCCCTTCACCACAATGCATTTTCCAGGCCCCGTTAGCCGTAGCCGAACAGATGGTTTGATGGGTCTGCAGCGTCCCCATCCGGTGAAAAAGGGGAAATCCGGCAAACCGGTTCACCGCTCCCATATTTCCTGCATAACTAAACGGAAGGATCGCCTGCCCCCCGTGCGTATCGAGGATTTCCCTGAAACGAGGTATCAGATAATCCCAGGCCTCATCCCAGCTTACCCGTCTAAACTTCCCCGCTCCTTTTTTACCATCCCTGATTTGTGGATAGAGGATTCGCTTGTTGGAATAAAGACGCTCCGGGTACCGTTTCATCTTCCGACAGATAAAACCATTGGTGTACGGATGGTCCGGGTCACCTGCAACTGAGACTACCCGGCCGTTTTCTACCTTCGCAACGATCCCGCAACTATCGGGACAATCAAGTGGACATATACTCTTTTTAATCATCATCTCACGATCCTGTCTCTGTTGTTAGCCTGGTACATCGCTGTCTCTTAATCCTGGATCAGGAGGGGCTTGGATATTCGGTGCAGAGCAAGTATTGCGGAGGTTCGTCTTCTTCAATTGTCGGAAACCTGCCAAGTTTTTCGTAAAAGCGATTATCATTGCTATCGTCGTTCACATCCGAAACCTCGCCGACCATGACACTGCCCCCACCTGTCTGACCATAAAAAGTATGATACACATACGGTTCTAGACAAATAGACTGACCCGGTTCAAGAATCACCTTACCTCCCGGCACAACCTCCTGTTCCACACCGTCGACCGACACACCAAACGATTGATCGGAGAAACGTTCCTGGTCATCGGCACGATATAATTCAATAACCAAGTTACCACCGCCACGGTTAATGATATCTTCGCGTTTATTCCAGTGAAAATGCCACGGGGTAATCTGTGCTTCCCTGACCATCATGATTTTTTCGGCATACCCTTTCGGGTAGCGCGATTTCAATCGATAGTTTCCGTTTCTGATCGTAAAAAGCAGTAAACCGGTATGCTCATATCTGCCCAGACCATAATCGGTTACATCCCAACCGAGTCCATTCTCTCTGATTTCTGCTGCTTCGCTGCCTACCCCCTGCCACTGCTCAGGTGACCAGTATGCAAAAGGAGGTAAATGGAATTTATGGGTTTCAAACAATACTCTTGCTTCGTTGATAAATTTATTAATCTCTGATCGTTTCATATTATCGATTCTCCGAATATTCTCAGCCCCGCCAAGCGGTTTACCTGCGCCAAAAATCATCTCATCCCTCTATTCTAGCCGATTTTTTGCAGGTTAACGCGCTATTTCTTTATCCATTCTGCGAGGATTCAGGAACTGGATAACGTGCTTCACCACATACCTTTTCAGGTTTCGATAGAATTGCTGATCCGCTCTCACACCCTTTGCAGTACGCCATTTCACAAAGCGGGCTCATATCGTCCCCACCCCGATTGCCCACGGAGCTGGGAAACCAACCAAAGCTCATATCCTGTTGACTCTTGACATTAGTGGTTCAAGACGATAGTTTCCAGCCCGTAGAAGCTGATACGCTTAAGAAAAACGATCTGGGAAATCATTATGGCAAAAGCTGAACCCCTTGCCGCAATTGTCCTTGCGGCGGGAAAGGGTACCAGGATGAAGTCGTCGCTGGCCAAGGTGCTCCACCACGTATTCTTTAAACCTATGGTTATGCATGTACTGGAGGCGATTGAACCACTCCAGTGCGACCTTAAGATAGCCATTGTTGGCCATCAGAGAACGGCTGTAGAACAGACTTTGGAAGGTACAGGAGCGGTCTGTGTCTACCAGGCGGAGCAGAATGGAACCGGACATGCCGTACTATGTGCAGAACGTGCACTTGAGAATTTTTCTGGCAATATCATCATTCTCTGTGGGGACTCACCGCTGCTGCTTCCCCAGCATTTGGCGGAAATGATCGAATCACATCGTCGGTCAGGATCCATGCTTACCATTATCACCACCAAACTGGACGATCCCACAAACTATGGCAGGATTATTTCTGATGAGGCGGGATTGGTCAAAGAAGTGGTTGAAGAAAAGGATGCTTCTATTGAACAGAAGAAAATATCAGAGATTAATGCGGGTATCTATTGTGCACGTAAAGAGTTCCTCTTTGAGGCTCTTTCCAAGATCACCACTGATAATGCCCAGGGAGAGATGTATCTCACCGATATTGTCGGCATCGCGGTGAAAAGTGGACTCGCCGTAAACAAGTACATTCACCCGGAACCCAGTCATGTACTCGGAGTTAATTCCCGGGTAGAACTAGCCCAGGCTCACCATACGATCAGGCACAGACGCAACCTGGAGTTGATGAATGCGGGCACAACCCTGGAAAATCCACAGACCACAACCATCGGTCCGCAGGTTCAGCTTGGAGAAAACTGTACAATAGGACAGAACGTTACCATCAGCGGAACCTCACAACTGGCTGACAACTGCATTATCCACGCCGGTGCATTTCTGAATAATGTCGAGCTTGGTGATTCAGTGACAATCGGGCCCAATGCGGTCGTTGAAGAATGTCACCTCAAAGGCGGCAGCACGGTAGCTCCTCTGTCGCACATGAAAAGAAGTGACTCCACGTGAGCACTACCGGTCGTACTGGACACCAGAGAGGTGATTAACGCATAACCATCAAATACAGCCAATACGTGAACCACTCCATTGGCCAACTCACTGTTGAGAGCGAACAGGAGGAAGATTCTATGAGTGATATTAAGAAAATGTACTCCACCATCCTCGGTGATCAATTTCCGCTTGATTTGAAAATTTCATTTGGTGATCAGACGCTGATTTACCGGAAAAAGAGTTGGAACATCAAACAGGATGACGGAAACTTTGAAGAACGCGGAATACGATATGGCGAAAACCCGGATCAGGAAGCAGCACTTTATGAACTGGTCAATGGTAACCTCAGTCTTGGTGATTGCCATTACATAAATCCGGGGAATGGTCTGGTCTCTGCAATCAGTGCTGAGGATATGTTGCAGGTGGGTAAGCATCCCGGTAAAATTAACCTGACGGATATCGATAATGGCCTGAACATCCTCAAATACCTGGATAAAAACCCTGCAGCTGTCATTCTCAAGCACAACAACCCGTGCGGTGCTGCGTACGGTGAGAACCTCGCTCAGGCTTTTGATCGTGCCAATCGTGCAGATCGAATCGCTGCCTTCGGTGGTGCGGTTGTATTGAACAGAGCGTGTGATAACGATACGGCGCGACTATTATCCGAGAACTATCTCGAAGTTGTTTGTGCCCCCGAATTTGAAGAAGGAAGTCTGGAAATCCTGAGCCAGCGTAAAAACTTGCGGGTGATCAAGATATCACAGATCGACCGGCTTGCTGAGTTTGAAAAATTTCGCTTTGTTGATTTTAAATCTCTGATTGACGGAGGATTGATTGTTCAGCAGTCTGCAGTTAACTCAATTAGATCAATCGATGACCTTAAACCAGCAACTGCACAATACCAGGGAACCGAGTATCGTTGTCAACGCACCCCGGATCAGCGAGAGCTTGATGATATGATTTTTGGCTGGGCCATCGAACACGGTGTCACCTCCAACTCCGTCTTATATGTCAAAAACGGCTGCACCGTAGGTATCGGAACTGGTGAGCAGGACCGGGTTGGGGTTGCTGAAATCGCCGTGCATAAAGCATATATCAAGTACGCCGACATACTCTGTTTTGACTATCACAAGATCCCTTATGCAGAGCTTGCGCTGGCCATTGAAAAGGGCGAACGGGATCAGGCACTTAAAGACGAGATTGACGAACAGGTACGTGAGGATAAGGCTGGGTTAAATGGATCGGTAATGATTTCTGATGCCTTTTTCCCGTTCCGGGATGGTGCTGATGTCGGTATTGAGCAGGGGGTCAGTGCGATTCTACAGGCGGGCGGCTCAATGAGGGATTTCGAGACCATCGAAGCCTGCAATGAAGCGGATCCACAGGTTGCCATGATGTTCACCGGCCAGCGATCCTTTAAACATTGAGCCGGACGAAAAGGATTATCGTCATTCACAGGAAAGCTTCCGGGGAGATACTATGATAAACCGGCTCAAGCGTTTTTTTTCTTTGACGCATCATCAACGCTGGTTTTTTCTCAAGGCTCTGGCGCAACTCAACAACTACTATTTGTTGCTGAAAACGAATAGTTTCAAAACTCTGCTTGAACGGACCAAAACCCATTCGGCGGCTTCTGAAGACTCAGCTGTTGCTATTTCTGAAATTGAGGCCATCAGGTTATTTCGTGCTGCAGTGAAACTCGTACCATATGCGAAATGTTTAGCCCAGGCACTTGCGGGACATCAACTCTTTTTAGGGTATGGGCTCAGCACGACCCTGCATATCGGGGTTTCACACGACCCGGATGATGGGTTCGAGGCCCATGCCTGGCTTAAAAGAGGTGAAATTATTGTAACAGGTGGTTTGCCCGATCTTGATAAATACCAGGAGATACCACTTGACAGGGCACTCTCCTCGAATCAGGGGATGAAAATAAACAGGTCTGATAACGCTACTACGTAAACCGAACCCCCAACAAGAGGTCAGAAATAGAGCAGATGAAAATGAAGTCACTACTCGAGAAAATCGGCATTCTACGTATCTATAAAGCAACCGGCTATTCACTTGCAGGACTGCGGGCAAGCTATCATCACGAGGCAGCCTTTCGTCAGGAACTGGTTCTCTTTCTGATTCTATTACCCGTTATCACACTGTTACCCGTCAGCCTCACCTACAAGATGGTGCTGCTTTGTGTGAATACCCTTGTACTTATTGTGGAACTCATCAATTCGGCCGTCGAGTCGGTCGTTGACATGACCTCGCCCGGTTATCACGAGTTGGCCAAACGGGCAAAAGATATGGCCAGTGCTGCCGTTTTCCTGTCCCTGGTACTGACAGCTGCCGTATGGTTGAGTGCTGGACTCGTTTCTTTTGGAATTTTAAACAGTTAAAATTATACCTTCAGACATTTACCCAACGGCTGTCCTCGGACGATTCCAGGCTTGCTTCACTCACACGGATCGCATACAAACCATCTTCTCCCGTCACCGGATTTTCCTGATCACCCTGCAGAAACGCATGCCAGTCTGCGAGCAGTGCAGGGATGGTTGGTACGGCGTGAAATTTGGCCAATTGTGTTTCAACATTTGCGTCAATGATATTGACATACCCATGTATCTGGTCACCATGCAGTTGAGATTTATCGCAAATAAACTCAAATCGACCACTTCGTGAGGTGGATAATTTGCTGACATCGACAATACCTGCCACACCCTGCTCCATTTCAACATGAATCAAAGCAAGATCTTCCAGGTGCTTGGTTTTACACACCCGGCACATGGCCGAAACCCGCAGTACCTTCAACCCCGTAATAAAATGCAGGGCGTCAAAAACATGAACGGCGATATGAAAGGTAATACCCGCCCCCGCCTCCTGAGGATTTTCGAGCCAATCGATATCTGATGGTTCCAACCGTTGATTCGCATAGGCAGTAAAGAGCTGACCCATTTGCGGTAGCTCATCCCGGAGTTTTCTAATCACCGGATTGTAGCGCAATGTTTGCCCAACCGTAAGCGGTACGTTCTTTTCTCTCATCAGCGTAACAATCTCTCCGCCATACTGGGAGTTGGTCGCCAGCGGTTTTTCAACCAGCAATGGCTTACTATATCGGGCACAATGCCTGGCAATATCAAGGTTCAGCGCCGGAGGCACTGCGCAGATTACCGCCTCAACCTCATCAGCTTCCACCAGCGTCTGCCACTGTTCAAACCAATGGGTCTGCCACCGCTCGGCCTGACGCTCCCCTTCATCAGAGCGCCTGGCAATTGCAGCCAGTTCAAGGTCTGGACAATCGTTGATGATATGTTCGGCATACCGACTGCCGTGACGACCGGTTCCGATAATCCCTATTTTCATCATTTCACCTATTAATCAACGAGTTTATCAACTCCCACCAGGTCAACAGAGCTCAAGGTGGTTTCCCCGCAATTCTTCAGTGCTTCATAAGTTTCAGCATACGGATGGCCAATCCCGATTGCCCACCCCTGTTTATAGGCAAGATTGGCCAGTGAATTAAGCTGACGGCAGATATGATCCTGCTGCTGAAGATTATCCAGAAAAACGTGCCGCCTGGCAGTTGCAACCTGATAATCTTTCGCCATCATCATGCCGATGCTCGTTGAGGAAGTATAGCTGTCAATAAAATAGAGCTCCTTTTCTTTTATGAGCTGGAGAAGCTGGCCCATGGCCCGACTGTCTTCGGTAAATTTGGACCCCATGTGGTTGTTGATACCCGTTGCATGCGGCACGGCCTGGAGGTTTGCTTCCAGCTGGTACCGATATTCATCCATCGACCCCGAGGTGAACAATGCTCCAGGTCCAGGATCCCATTCGCTGCCCCGCGGTTCCAAAGGCTGATGCAGTAGTATAGTCCGCCCCTTCTGATACGCCTCACTCTCCAGCGGACGGGTATACGGTGCATGGGGCAGAAATGAGAACGACAGATCGAGTTCGAGTGCCAGAAGATCTCTGCCGATCTGATAATGATATCCAAGGTCATCGATAATCACCGCGACCTTGGGCTTTGAACCATTGATATATCCATTTGGTTCAGGTACATAGCTGGTAATATCAGATTCCTCAAAGGGCAGTTCTGCAGCGGTCACCGTACGAAAGAAAATCACATAACCGGTAAGCCCCATAGTGAATATGAAAAGACAGAGCAAAAAGAAATAATAGAGTATTTTAAAACCATTCATCTGTAAAAACGGTGGCTTCTGCCCGCGCTTTTTGGGTGAGCTCTTCTTGCGGGTACGGTTTGACCTGGCTGGTGATTTTCGTTTCATTTCTTTCGATCAGTTTTGTGCAACTATATGCATCCCCTTATTTCTCCCGGGTAAGAACATATGCTGCAAGTGCTTTGAAAATCACCAGGATTTCATTGTCCTCCGGTCGAATAAAACAATCAAGGCGTGCCAAAGCTTCTGTGATAATTTTTTCCGCCTGTTTTCGGGCCCGCATAAAACCATCATACCGACTAATGAAATCAATTACTTCAGCGGTTTGCTCTGAGCGACTCCGTTCATTCTGAAAAACTTCATATAACCAGCTTTTATCCCTTTTATCGGCATCCTTGAGCGCCAGTATGAGTGGCAGGGTCACCTTACCCTCGATGAGGTCATTGCCAACTCTTTTTCCAGTACTGCTCGGATCACCGGTATAATCGAGAAGATCATCAACAATTTGAAACGCGCAGCCGAGCTTCAGCCCATATTCGGATAATGCAGCGGCCTGGTTCTGGTCCGCGCCGCCAAATCGTCCACCAATCTGGCACGCAGCACCAATCAACAAAGCGGTCTTGCCCATGACGACTTTAAAATAATCATCTTCCGTCTGAGCAAGATTACCAATATTCCTGAGCTGGACAAACTCGCCATCTGCCATACCACAGGTGGCTGAGGTAAAAAGAGAAAGTCCCTCGGTACCCGCATAACGGCCGATGATCGCCATGGAGTGCGCATGGAGAAAATCTCCGGCCAGAATTGCCCCTACGATACCAAATTTCTCATTGACCGAGCTGCGATTACGCCTGGTTGATGCATTATCGATCACATCGTCATGGAACAGCGTGGCCACGTGAAGGTATTCAAAGGCAATCCCCAATTCATACACCCGTTCATCACGACAGCCAGCCAACTTTGAAGAGAGCACGGCTAACAGTGGTCGAACCCGCTTTCCCCCACCAAACAGGCCATAATCCAGAATTGACATCAGCAGTTGATCATGATCTGCACTGAAGCGGTCAAGATCTTGCCGCATCACCTGATCAATTTTCCGGGTTTCACTCGCGATCAATTCTTTCAATTCCAGCATCATTTCTTTTATCAGTTATGGTTTCCTTTTCACCGCCATTCACTCAGTAAAAAAATTCTCAACCATCGATATATCCCTGGTCACTGGTGCCGGAGGCAAACTTTTCAAGAACACCTTACCATATCTTTTACTGTACAGCCGCACATCCATAACACCAATCAAACCCGTGTCACCGGTTGTTCGCATCAAACGCCCGACTCCCTGACGCAGACTCAAGACTGCACGGGGAACCTGAAATTCAAAAAACGGATTTCTTCCCTCCATGCGCAAGGCGTGCATGCGGGCCTGGACCACCGGATCGCTGGGCACCTCAAAGGGCAACTTGTCAATTAACACAGAGCTTAAAGATTCTCCAGGAATATCAACACCTTCCCAAAAGCTGGCGACGGCCACCAGTACTGAATCAGTGGTGTTTTTGAACTGCTCCAGAATCCTGCTGCGCGAGGCACTACCCTGAACCAGCAGAGGATAGGTAATGCGATCCTCGAGATAGTCAGCAACCATATCCATCCCCTTGAAACTGGTACAAAGTACCAGCGTGCGCCCACGGCTCAGGTTGATCAGTGATGCGATCCGCTCAGAGACCTGCACATCAAAAGAAGGATCGGCCGGTTCTGGAAAATTATGTTCAGGCACATAAAGCAAGGCCTGGTTCTGATAATCAAAGGGTGATTGAAGTTTTAGAATTTCAGTGCGTTCACCGAGTCCGAGCCGGTTAAGTACGTAGTGGAACTCACCGCCACTTGAGAGTGTAGCCGAGGTAAGAATACAGCAGGGAACTGAGGCATACAGTGATTTCTGCAGATCGCTGGACACATTTACCGGAGTCGCGGAAACAGAAATTGCCCGCTCCCTTCTCTCATACCAGTATACGTGGTCCTCTGATGGGTTATCTGTATCGGGCAGCGCCACAAAACGAACCGTTTTTTCAATATCGCGGGTTCGATCGAGTAGCGATAAAAGCTGGTCATAATCAGCGCTCCACTGCGACAACTCCTCACTAAGTCTGTTGAGGCCATCGCACACAATCATCACTTCATCCTGGTATGACGGAAGTGTCGGAATCACCTCTACGAGATTATACCGTCCTCTCTGTGGTGGGAAAAGTGTGGCAAATTGCTCCGTCCGACTCTTTGCTGCCCGGGCCAGCGGAATCAATCTGTCTGCCACCTCATCGGAGAGTGTGGTCTCACTGAGCTGGATTACATCGCTGACCAGATCAAAGATCTGATATTGACTAAAGCTTCTACCAAAAAAAGTTGTTGCCGTATTTTCCAGATGATGGGCCTCATCAAATATTACCGCTTCATGCCTGGGCAACAGTTCACCGTAACCATTTTGTTTCAGTGCCAGATCTGAAAAATAGAGGTGGTGATTTACCACCAGCAATGACGCGGCGTGCGCTTTCTTGCGTAACCGATTGACAAAGCAAACCGATGACTCGGCACATTCATTCCCCAGACATTGGTATGAATGTGCTGAGATTTTCGGCCATAAGGCGGATTTGTCGGGAAGCCAGTCCAGCTCGGCCCGATCTCCGGTTTCAGTTTCCTGCAGCCAGCGATCGATGCGCTCACACTGTTCATCTTCGACCAGCCTGAGCTGAGGAGAACTCCGGTACTGATACCAGCGATAATGGCAAAGATAGTTTTGCCTGCCTTTGACACAGAGTGCTCCGATTGACTCGCCGATTATCGCTTCGAGCAGTGGAATTTCTTTTTCTATCAGCTGGTCCTGAAGATTTATCGTGGCTGTTGAAACAACAACCCTCCTGCCACTTAAAACAGCAGGGACAAGATAAGCAAGACTCTTACCGATACCTGTCTCTGCTTCAACCAGCATGGTCTTTGCATAGCCAGGGTGCCCGGGCACACCGTGCTCCGGCGCTTCTAGTATTGCCTCAATGGCACCGGCCATCTGCACCTGCCCGGGGCGCTGTTCGTACCCCTCCAGATGGTTGGCAAGCGGCCCCTCTTCTGAAAAAAACTGTTCCACAGGCACGGCTCTATTCGTTATATTTCATGATGATGACTGTTGCGACACCCGCTGGTTGCGTGTCACAATCGACAGGACTGGTTATACGATTTTTATTTTTATTTTTCAACCAAACCAGTAAACTAAAACTATCCGAACTCTGGTAATGATTGTAATTACTTTCTGGACCAGCCAAAACCGGACCACTTAGTTGAACCGACCCGACGCCTCAAAACGGATCAACCATGGTTAAACTCATTCCATCTTCCAAAAAACATAAGGATCAGGCGCCTGCACACCTCCTTGGGGATGATGAGATCATCGCCATTATTGATGACTCTCGTGAAATCCTCATTCTGCTTGAGTCTTACCTTAAAAGCCAGAACCTCAACTCAGCCTCTGCATCTACTGCTGAAGGGTTGTTTCAAATCCTGGAAAGCTCAAAAGTCGCACTTGTGCTCCTTGATATTGGATTGCCTGACCGGGATGGTAATGAAATTCTGATCGAAATCGTTGAGAAGTACCCGGATCTTGGCATTATTATGGTAACTGGCACAACTGATCTGCAAGTCGCCCTGGATTGTCTTCGGAAGGGCGCTGATGATTACCTGACAAAGCCGGTAAATATTGAACAATTTTATCATACGGTATTCCAGACCCTTAAAAAAAGGAGAATGGCCATTGAGAACCGGCTGTTTCAGCATGCCCTAGAACTCACCAACTCACGCATGAGCTTTCTACACCGGTTGAATCTGAGAATGAACAGTACCTATCTCAATGTGATCGAATTGAACCAGGTCCTCCAGGCAATTCTGCTTGGTATTACTTCTGAGGAAGGGCTACAATTTAATCGAGCTTTTCTGGCATTGTTTGATGAAGCGCAAACCATGTTACAGGGAACACTGGCAATCGGACCGGGTAAACGTGAAGATGCTGGAAGAGTCTGGAACGAGATTAGGGACCGGAAACTGAAACTCCAAGACCTGTTCAATACGATTGAAACAGACGCCTCCAGCAGTGATATCATTGTCAACGAAATCGTCCGTTCCATTGTTGTACCGGCCTCAGAAATTGACCACCCCTTTATTCACGCCTGTAATCATCGGAAATCGATCCATGTCGAGCATGGACAGGCACTCATCGAGATCCCTCACCATCTTATCGAAACACTTGGCGAAGATTCCTTTGTGATTGTGCCACTCTTTTCACCACGTCGGTCACTGGGGGTACTCATTGCTGATAACTTTGTAACCCGCAAGAATATCAGCGAAGAAGAGATTACCGCGCTCGAAATCTTTGCCGCCCAGGCTAGCCTGGCCATCGAACATTCCCACCTCTACTCTGATATGCAAAGTAAAATCGATGAGTTGGAACTGGTCACTCAAGAACTTGAGAGGAGTAAAGATCAGCTAGTGGAGGCAGAGCGATACTCGGCACTGGGTCACATGTCGGCCCAACTGGTTCATGCAATTCGCAACCCGGTTACCTCCATTGGCGGTACCTCAAGACTTCTCTCCAAACGCACCAGCGATCCTGCTCAGCATAAATTCCTGGAAATTATCAAACGTGAAGCCAACAAGATAGAGGCGACACTGGCAGATCTGTTCAGTTTTGTCAGTGATGCCGAACTACGAAAAGAGCGACAGCCATTATTTCCCCTGCTTCGACGAAGTGTGATGATCTTTTATGGTACCATGAAGAAAAACAACATTTCTTATGAAATCGACCTGCAGGGTGATGATCCCGAACTCAACATCGATACAGATAAGATTCGCCAGGTCTTCCTCCATCTGATCAGAAATGGCATTGAAGCGATGGAACAGGGAGGCAACTTGCACGTGAGTGCTCACCGGGAAGGAAATTCCGTGGAAGTATCATTTCGAGATAGCGGCAGCGGTATGCTAAACGGCGACCTGGATAAGGCTACCGACCCATTCTACACAACGAAAACCTATGGTACTGGTATGGGGTTAACGCTGGTTGAACAGATCCTCGAACAGCATAATGCGACCTTCTCGCTTTCCCAGCACGATGGCCCCGGAATGTGCGCCCGCATTGTCTTTCAAACCTGACACGCCTAAAAAGAACCTACCTGCTTCGCTGCCATGAAATTGCAGCAGCAAAAAACGAAAAAACCGCCCCACAAAGCAGGGTCGCCCGAAAAGCCGAAAGAAACGCTTGGGACTGCTCCGGGGTGTAGTGCTTAAACTCCAAACCACCTGAGAAAAATCCGAACCAGGCGGCAAAGACAATTCCGGCAAACGCTGCCCCGGATAGCATTCCCAGATTCCGAGCTGTCGCCAGTAACCCTGAGGTGATCGGTGCATCCGCATCCTCTATCCTGGAGAGCAGGGAGGCCGTATTGGGGGCGAGAAACATTGATTGTCCCATGCCAAGAAGTGCCAATCGCCAGCAGATATCAAAAATGCTTGATTGGGTGGTCAGCTGGGTGAGCAGAAACAGCGCACCGAGACAAATGAGCAACCCACCGGTGGTTAAGTGTTTTGAGCCAATGCGGTCAAAGAGTAACCCTGCCGTAGGAGAGACAATAAACAAGGTAAGTGGTACCGACATCATCACCAGGCCAATAGAGCGAGGTGGGAGTTGTTGGATATAGTCGAGATAAAACGGCAGAATAATCAGCACCATAAAAAGAGTCGCAAACGAGAACACCGCCGTAACCAAACCAATGTGATAGTATTTCTTGCTAAACAAATGGAGCGGTAAGAGGTTGATTCTACCGGATTTTTCAGCCATGATGAAGACCACCAGCAGGACCAGGATGGCTGTCAGCCACCAGATTCTGGGCCAGATCGCAAGTTCCGGGAACTGGTGTGCATAAAGAATCACCCCTGAGACCAGTGCGGCCCAGAGAAAGGCTCCCCACCAGTCAAAAACTCTGGTGCGGCTGGGTGGAGAAATAATTCCACTTCTCAACAGCAGAGGAATACCAAGCAGAAGGATCGCTACTCCGAACGGTATGGCCACCAGGAATATCATACGCCAGGAAAAGGTAGAGATAATAAAACCGCTGACAACCGGGCCACTCATCAGCCCAAGGGATGTCGCAATCCCAACAAGCCCCAAGGCTTTACCGAGCATGTTTTTAGGAAACACATCGCGGATTATGGCGGGTCCCGAGGCCATCATCATGGCAGCTCCCCCACCCTCGATCATTCTGAAGCCTACGAGCATCCCCAAACTTGTTGAACTGAAACAGCCAATTGAACCAAGGCAGAACAACCCGATGCCGATGCAATAAACGACCTGTTTACCAAAATAATCGGCAGCAATACCCCAGAACAGCAGGGTGATGGTGATTGTCAACAGGTAGATCAGGACAACCCACTGCACCTGAACAAGTGACACCCCAAAAGAACGCATGATACTGGGCAGGGCGACATTGACCATGCTTGAATCAAGGGTAGAAAGAAACACCCCGGCCGTCACCAGGAAAAAAACGAACCATTTATCACGAACTGTCTCTTCTTTCACCGGACCCAGTTGCCAGATTTTTCATCAACATCGCACCCTGATAGGATGACCAATAGACGCGCTCACTTGTTTCATGTTCGGCAGAAACTACTACAAGCACCACGCAAAGTAAATCACGAAAAATTGAGCGGGTACGGAAATTCAGACCATTGATTTCCGGTTCAGCCATTCATATGTTTTTAGTGCCGACAGTAGTAAAAACTAAGGAGCCGCCATGAAGAAAAAACTTATATATTTAACCGCTTTGATTGTTTGGATGGGTGCCGCCGTTTCCTGCGCATCACATGGAAACTTCGGCTCGATTCGTGAAAACCATCAAGTAACGAGCAGTTACCGAAGCTATGAGGTTAACCCACAGTATCAATATTTCTATTACGGTAGATTTTTGGAACCAGATGCCATCCTTGGTATTGATCGATCCTTTGAGGTTCGGAGTCAGTTATGGAAACCGATAGATCTGGACCAGGATCAACTTGAAACCTGGGTGATAACGCTGGATCGAAGAAGTCCCGACCAGGAGTATAACTCTAGATACCCAAGACGCTATCAAGGTTCGTACGTCACCGATCCCAATGGTACGGTGGTTGGAACCTGGTATTCCAAGCTGGATTGGGGAGTCTTTGAGTTTAGTGAACCGAATGTGATCGTGCCATACGCTCCGTCACTCAAGCCGGGATCGACGCAACGAATCTTTCGGGTTGATGATTAGAGAGGAGAAGGGTGAAGAGCAAAAAAAAGGCGAACCCCGTGAAGGGTCCGCCTTTTTTTGTAATGTAACTAAGCGTTGAACGTATTGCTTAGAAGCTTACAGAAAGCGTGAATGCTGCACCAAAAGGATCTTCGGTATCGAAACTATCTGCATCAAGCATCAGATAACCAAGATCGGTGGTGAATTTCGCGCCATCTACGATAACGTAGGTGAATTTTGCAGATGCTTCAAATGCGGTTACGATATCAGCATCAACATATACCAGGTTACCTTTCACACTCATCTTATCAGAGATTTTGTAACCGAAGGTCGCGCCGCCCCATACGGTGTCTTGCGCTGCGCCATTGATTGCACCAACCTGCTCGGTAACTGCCGGGGTGATTGAAGAAGCACCACCGATCATGATGAAACCGAAGTCATCGTCAGCAACATAACCGTCAACGGTTGCACCAACGTTAACCAGAACGGAAGCTGCACCGAAGTTCATTGCACCCTGTACGTAGCCACCAAAACCTGCATCCGGGCCAGCGGTAACTTCTTCACTGGTGTATGCAAATTCAGCGGTCAGAGCAACAGGACCAGCGTTCGGAGCGTCAAACTTGATGGTTCCAGCGAAACCACTGTTGTCAGAATTGGTCTCGTCACTGAGGTACCATACAAAAGCGGTCAGAGCCATGTCTGCACCAAACTTCTGGTTCAGGTAGGCAGCATAGATGTTGATATCTTCATCATCGATCAGGTCTGCAGCGGTTCCTGCATATTCCTGAGCCTTGATGTAGAAAACCTGCGCCAGAGTCATGTCGTTAACATACTTGAGCAGAACAACGTCACTTGATCTATCATAGAAAAAGAAAGGAGTTGCATCGATTGGCTTATGGCCACCTTCCAGAGTTACCGGTCCAAGAGGAACACCAAGATATCCGTAGTCGCCGGTGATGGCGTTATCGGTATTGGCGCCGCCGTCCATGGTTCCCTCACTCAGTTTGATCTGAGCTTCGCCATAAACGCCACTCTCGGTGGATGCTTTAATTTTTACACGAAAACGAGTGTGAATTTTGTCATCAATTTCGTTGGTACGTGGATTGGTGAGGCCGGCATCGTAGTTACGCTCTACGTATCCACGCAGACGAGCGCTACCGGTCAGGTCAATTTTCGCTGCTGCGGTTGACACCATGGTACCAACCAGCATCAGGCCTGCTGCTGTAGCAAGTACTTTTTTCATTTTTCTCTCCTAGGTTGTTACTTTTTTACCCTGGCGATATTACCAGGGCCTGCAGTTTGAATCTCCAGAATCTCAGAAAATTCGCTAAAAGCCTTCAAAGTCTGGAAAACGTTACGTCAATCTATATACCTGCCCCACAGCTATGTCAAGTTTTTTTTACCAAAAGTATAAAAATTTATACTGTTTTTTTTACCCTGTTCATTACCTGCTTATTTCGAATGTATCATATTAAGGTTGCTTACTTTTTATCTCATAAGCCAAAATCCTGCTTTTGACACCGCCAGGCAGAATTTTCTCCAACAGTGAAGCCGCTGGCACCTGGGCGACAAAAAGCCGGTTCAGTACCGCATTTTCCTCTTCCGGCAAAGCTTCCCCAACAGTGTCAAACCCATAGTCCGCCACATATCCTTCAAGCCGACTCGTCCGCCATAACTCAATCAAACCACCTTGTCGCCAAGTGAGACAGGCAACCGAACCACCGTCATAAACCCTCGTATTAGCAAGAAATCTACTCGCGTTATTGCCATGAGTTGACACCACTATCTCAGGTATTCCATCACCGGTGATATCTTTTGCATCAAGCCTGCCGGGAATAAAGACGAGGGTTCTGCGAGAAGAAATCTTCTCACTATAACCTTCCGGCCCATCGGCCTCAGCATCTTCGATAGATGGTCCGAAAAATCGTTTACTTCCCCCATAACTGGCGCTGCTCACCCAGATCAAATCGAGGGTTTCATTATAGAGATTCAGTAACTCACGATCATCCAGAGTGACAGTTTCATATGTGCCATCTCCATTAAAATCATCGACCACAAAATCAAAAAGATTTGTCTTTTCCGGGAGCAGCAACTTCATGCCCCGCTTCAACGACCCCTTTACGGGATTACCATTTAATTCGAACACTCCCGGCTGGAGAAAATCATCGGATATGTTCGGGCTGTCTTTCTGCCCCGCTAGAATCATCCCTTTCCCCGGCCAGAAGACGGGCCGGATATACCAGTTGATCCGCTCTTTCAAAATATTCAAGTCTCCCGTACCATCCCAATCCAATATCGCCGAATGGGGAAATCGCCCCCGGTTTGCTGAAACGTAGATTCGCACCTGGTCATCTCCGGCCAGCTTTGCTGCATGCATCGAATGGATCTTAATATTCGGTGGAAAATCATAGGAGGCAATCTGCTGAAATTTCATATCTGCAAACTTATAGGCTCTGATCTTACTGCGCGAAGCAGCGATTACCTCATTACCACCGTCACCATCAAGGTCTGCCAGGACCATCGTTTCGATCTCTAGCGGAATCGCGGGGCTTTTCCTAACCCCCCGTGAGGTGAACTGTTCATTATTATCATCATCCAACAGTCCGGCACCACCATAGAGTCCCTTTTTGTAATCACGCTCCGGATGCGGTGTTCGAAACGCACTCATACCGTCATCTGCCAGGTCTGAACCCTGAGGCTCCACATCAGCTGACTCGGTCTGCTGGCTGCCTGAAACAATGGATACGGTTTCATCTACAATCATGCCAATCGATGGCAGAAACTTATTGGCCGCGATAATATGGGTGATAATCGGCTCCGGCACGCTTGTTTTAGAATTTTTAGAATATAATTGGACTGAGATGGTCAAGCCCTGGCTTTTTTCTGTAATCATCACCTCAAGCAACCACTCTACCGCAAGCTTTGCCACCATCGCTGCAGGAGAGGAATCGAGATCAGAACGAAGTTGAGCGACCACTTCACTACTCATATTGGTTTCGGTTACGCTGATCATCGGGTCAGCAGAAAGTCGACCGTTGAGTAATGGACGGATTGATGGCACAAGGTAACTCAGCTCACCCTGCTGACCTGATTGATTATAAACCACGGCCACTTGGATCTGATCCTGGGCCTGACTGTGCAACGGGGAAAAAAACATCAAAGAAAACCCTGTCAAAACGAGAAGAACACTGAACACTCGATACATATCTAACCTGCTCTCATATATGTTACTGATTATGGCGATATCCGGTTTCACGAACAGCTCATCTTATATAACAAATCAATACCTCCCGCAATAGCCGCGTTTCGGGCGTTCAACAAAATATGGTTCAGCTTCTGTTTAAACGTAACGCCAACTGGCACAGTCACGGAGACGATCAGTGAGAAAACCATCTGGTTCCGTTTGGAGATCCAGGTAAATTTAGACCTTGACATTTGTAAAAAAAAAATCCATTATGTAACTAAGTATAAATTTTTGTACTGTTTGGTGAGAATTGCTCTCAGCTACCAAAGGATCGTCTGTAAGACCATGGTTTTTAACAGAATGAAATATATTACCGTCTGTGCCATCATCTGTTTTTTGAGTTTAGTGATGCTTGAAACAGGTTATGGGGATGACTTCACGACCGCACCCAATTACCGGATTACCGGTTTTTCTTTTGATACCGATGCGGTTTCAGAGTCAGATCAGGGACTACACTTCGAATCTTCGCGATTTACACCGTTGATGATTACCAATACGGCCTCTGACATCCTTGTCGGCGAACCGTTTGGCAATGAATTCATGAGCCAAACCAGCAAATCTTCTCCTCAAGGTTTTGCCGTTGCAGCCGAATACTTGGCAACACCAAGCCTGGCATTTCACGGTGCGATTGGCGTTACCAAGGGTAACTGGGACCCTGACGCTTCCCTTGAAAGCGAATCAAGCTGGGAAGCAAATATTGGTGTGGTCTACAATTTCTTTAACTCACTCGCCTACGAAGTCCATTTCGGGTATATGGATACCGGTGACGTGTTCCGCGACTCAAACACCTACACTGATGTCGATTCAATCATCATGATCAGTAACCAGTTGACACTGAGCTTCTAAACGAACCTGCTATTAAGCTATTAGCGGTTTCCATTGCAAATGGAAACCGCTTTTTTTTTGTTTCCAGAGGATTATTGTATAAGAACACTCTATCTTGACTTTCTCAGATGAGTAGAATAATACTGCCATTCTGTACTATGCATGCAGGCATAACGATCATCCATTTCTACCAGGACCCCGGCTATGAGCGGATCTCCAGCCTTTAATATCTTGATGTACTCCCATGACACTTACGGGCTGGGACATATTCGCCGCACCATGGCTATTGCCAGCCATCTTCGGGATGAAAACACCAACATTCTGATCCTGACCGGCTCGCCAATCGCCGGAAGATTTCCCTTTCCACCACAGGTTGACTTTGTCAGAATTCCTGGAATGATTAAAAAAACAAATGATGAGTACCGTTCCCTGTCTATCCGTATCGATGATGAGCATGCGCTTGGTATCAGAACGAACATCATTCTGGCAACCGCCCAGACCTTCAAACCAAACCTTTTCATTGTTGATAAAGAACCGCTTGGTTTAAAGCGTGAAGTACTACCGACTCTGGAATGGCTCAGTGATCACTCGCCCACCACACGGTCCATACTCGGACTCAGGGATATCCTTGATGAGCCGAACGTGGTTCGGAAGGACTGGGAGGAAAAACAGGTATACGAACACCTTGACCGGCTCTATGATGAAATATGGGTCTATGGTGATCGCAGTATCTATGATCCGGTAGAACTTTATCAATTCCCCACCGAGGTGCACGAAAAGGTTGTTTTCACCGGGTATATCCCCCGGGTTGAAAAATGCTACGGACTGCGTGAGAAAATTCGCAAGCAGTTCCGTGTCATGCCCGATGATAAGTTAGTACTGGTGACCACCGGAGGCGGCGGGGATGGTGCTGAGTTGCTGGAGCACTTCATCTCCATGCATGATTATTTCCCAACATCGCTGCCGTTCAAGAGTCTGGTCATTACCGGACCGTTCATGCCCAAACCGAAGCGAAAAGAGTTCAGAAATAAAGCGAAACGTTTTGGTATCAAAACACTGCCCTTTCATCCCCGCCTTGAAGAGCTTATGCAGGCTGCAGACATGACGATTTCAATGGGGGGGTATAACACCATTTGTGAAATTCTCACCCAGGCGACCCCCGCTCTAATCATTCCCCGTGAAACACCAAGAAAGGAACAATTGATACGAGCGCAGTGCCTGAAACAGAGAAAACTGATCGACTACCTGCCGTGGAATTCGGTCAGCCCACAATTGCTCAGGGAAAAGATTTTTGAGATTCTTTCTCACAGTTCTGACTACTCCAGGACCATGTCTGCCTTTAAATTAACCGGTCTCGAAACCATGCATGAACGGTTGGAGTTCTTTAAAACCGAGTATCATAACGGCAATCAGATCGGTAGTCAGCCCGAGCTTATCCTGCATTCATGAAGCAGCCGAACCATCCCACGCTTGCGTATATCCTGAAAGGGTATCCGCGCATCTCAGAAACCTTTATCTCCAATGAAATTTTACTGCTTGAACAGCGTGGGTTTAAAATGCATCTCTTCCCTATGCGCAAACCGCGAGAAAATTTCACCCATGATTCGGTAAAAAAAATCCAGGCCGCCGTTGATTACCTGCCGACTGAGCTTTCCCTGGACTTTGTAAAATTAATTATCCCAAATCTACTCCTGGTTGCAGCGCAACCGAAGCGATACTTCTCTGCTTTGAAACTTGCACTTGATCGGTACCGCCAGAATCGCAAGATCGCCACCATCAAGCACCTCTTCCAAGCCGGCTACATGGTGTGGTATCACCTGCGCAAGGATCCGTCAATAGTGCATCTCCACGGACACTTTGCACACTCACCCACCTCCGTTACCATGTTTGCGTCACAGCTGTCCGGTCTGCCTTTCAGCTTTACCGCTCATGCCAAGGACATCTATACGTCAGACCCTGAGAAACTCAGGGAGAAAATAGGTCGTGCCGATTTTGTAATCACCTGCACTCTTCATAACAAAGCGTACCTGGAGTCTTTGATAAAAACGGAATTCACCGCGGTTCATTGTGTGTATCACGGTATTGACCTGTCTCTTTTTCACAATCAACAGCAACAGATCACCGCCCGACCACCCTACCAGATTTTCACCATTGCCAGACTCACTCCCAAAAAAGGGTTACCAACAATCTACCGGGCATTGAGAATACTCAAGGATAAGGGAATCGACTTCCACCACACCCTGATTGGTGATGGTGATGACCGGGAACAGATCTTGGCCTTGATCGACCAACTTGAACTCAGCGATTACTGCACCTGGCTGGGAACCCAAAACCACACCCAGGTGCTTGATCGATTTCGCCAGAGTCATCTCTTTGTATTGGGATGTGAAATCGCTAAAAACGGGGATCGAGACGGTATCCCCAACGTTCTGGTCGAAAGTTTGGCGATGGGTGTTCCCGCAGTTTCCACCAACGTGTCTGCAATACCTGAAATCCTTATCCACGAGGAAAGTGGACTTACAGTTCCCCCCCGCGACCCTGACGCGCTGGCTGCTGCCATGTCACGACTGCTCCAGGATGAGCAGTTGAGAAGAAAGGTAATTGAACAGGGCCGCGCGCTGGTGCATGAAAAGTTTGACAATACCATGCTCATCAAAGCGATGGTGGATATCTTTCGAACCGGCAATTCGAAACTCTCAGAACAACCTCTTGTCTCAGGAACAGATGGTTAGCACACGCACCCCGGACGCACTGTTGCGATACGGTCTGCTTCGCCACGGCAAAACAGTCTGGAACGAACAGAAAAGGATCCAGGGGAGGGGTGATTCACCTTTGACCAGGGACGGTATTCATACTGTTGAGCGCTGGGGGCGGCAATTACAAACATCCCCGGATCTGGACTGGCGGGTCATTATCCACAGCCCCCAGAAACGAGCCAGAGATACTGCTGAAATCCTTGCCAACATATTGGAAGTAGGTACCAAACCGGTTGAAGGTTTGCGTGAGCAGAACTGGGGCAAGTGGGAAGGACTCACTCTTGAGGAAATATCCCGTGATTTTGGCGAGGAATTGGACGAGCAAATCAAGCGCGGCTGGGAATTCAGACCGCCAGATGGAGAATCCCGGCGGGAGGTTCTGCATCGTACCCGCACATGTTTGGTCGATTTTGGTGAGACCGCTTCCCCAGGTAATGTGCTGGTCATTTCTCATCAGGGGGTAATCAAAGCACTTTTGTATGATCTGTTGAACCATGACTATCTACCAGCAAAATCAGCAGCGATCCACAAAAATCGTCTTCACCACATCGAATACGCAGCGGGCAGGCTGTTCATTGAAAAACTTGATATCGCGCTGGATAGCTCTTTATGAAAGTTTCCTACTATTGCCAGCATGTTCTGGGCGTTGGTCATCTGCACCGAAGTCTTGAAATTTGTCGGGCGCTTGGCAAGAGATTCCAGGTCGAAATGATCCTTGGCGGGCCAGAGTCAAATCTGGACGCACCCGGGGTACAGTTCCACCAGTTGCCCGGGCTTAGAATGGACCGAACCTTTTCAGGCCTTGAAACATGTGACCCGGCTGCCAGTCTGGAAACGGTCAAAGCGCAACGGCAACAGCAACTCCTGGATCATATTACGCAGAACAGACCAGATATCGTTGTCCTGGAGCTTTATCCATTTGGGCGAAAGCAGTTTCGCTTTGAGCTCGACCCGCTCCTTGAGTGGCTCAGTAGCGATAGTCCTCATACTTTGATTTATTGCAGCCTCAGGGACATCCTGGTAGAGAAAAGTGAGGGGCAGGATAAATTCGAGACGCGCGCGGTGCATACCTTCAATCGCTTTTTTGACGGACTGCTCGTGCATGCCGACCCGCAGATTGTCACGATAGATGAAACATTCACCAAGAGTGATCAGCTCAAACCAGAGATTTTTTACACAGGCTTTGTCACCCCGCACCCCTCGCCCCAGAGAGCTAATGAAATTCGCAGAATCACCGGCACCAATCAACAGAAGAAACTCATCGTCGCCAGTATTGGTAGTGGTAGTGTTGGAGAAGAACTTCTGTTCAGTGTTGCGCAGGTTCATGCCTTGCTCTCGGAGGAAGGTGTGGTTACCCAGATATTCACCGGCCCCTATCTGGACCAGGCAGATTTTAACCGACTCAAAACAATGACTTCAGACTCTTTAAGGATCGACCGGTTCACCCCCCATTTCATTGATTGGCTTCTTGCTGCAGATCTGTCAATTTCCATGGCTGGATATAATACGACAATGAATGTGCTCGCCGCCCGGACACCGGCGCTGATGCTCCCTTTTGCCCAGAACCGAGAGCAGCAGATGCGGCTCGAACGTCTCGTGCCGCTCAGTGGAATTTCACCGCTGACCAGGGAGCAACTGGAACCCACCCAGTTGCACGAAATTATTGAACAACGACTCAACGATGAGCGCTACAAAAGTGAGGTGAACCTCGACGGTGCCGAAAACACCAGAGATTATCTGATAAAAAAGCTGCGATGAACACAAAACCTTCAGAACTATATGGTGATTATTCACCCCATAAGTCAGAAAAGCTGATTGAACAATTCGCTACCTCATTGGAACAACGGTCAAAACCGGTACCGGTCTTTTTCAGGGCCGATGATATCGGGGTCTCCTCGCAGAACTTTTCCCGCCTGCTGAAACTCTTTGAGCATTACGAAGTACCGCTCTGCCTGGCGGTGGTACCAGGTTGGCTGACCGATACAAGAATGAAAACACTCCGGGCCATTTGTGACCCGGAATCAGAGCTTTGGTGCTTCCATCAACATGGTTGGCTTCACCGGAACCACGAGCAGCAGGGAAAGAAATGTGAATTTGGCAGCTCACGTCACACCGATGACATAACGCATGATTTGTTAAATGGTAAACGGCGGCTCGAATCGATTTTGGGAAATACGGTATTCCAACCCTTTTTCACCCCTCCATGGAACCGTTGCAGCGATGAAACCATAGACCAACTAGCCGCTCTGGGGTTTAAAGGCATCTCCCGTGATCAAGCAAAAAGAAAGAATCCGTCGCTGCTACCGGACTTCGCAATTAATATTGATCTGCACACCAGACGCGAGCAGAGCGCTGATTTGGGGTTTGCAGCACTTGGTCAGGAACTAATGAGAGGACTTGAACAAAATATGCTGGGTTTCATGATTCACCACCAGCGAATGAATGATCACGCTTTTGACCTCCTGGCAAGAGTCCTTTACCAATGCCAGTGCAACAGACTGATCAACCCCGCACATTTTACTACCCTGTACAAACGCTCCAGCGCTCCATAAGGGGGATTGACACCTCCTCGTAATTCCACTGTTTGAAGTGAAGATCATTGACAAGACAAACAATATGCAGATAGTATGCAGAATGCGGATACCCCTCAAATGATCGGTATCTCGCACGATTTTTCTTTTTTTCAGCCCTTGTCATTTCGGTGAGTTTTATGAAGCGACTGATCGCCCTGCCGTTTCGAAAATCTGTAGAAATTGCCTTTCTTTCAATTCGTGTCAGATTTTTTCGCTCACTGGTAACCACCATGAGCCTGGTATTGGCTGTTGCGTTTCTCTGCTTTATGCGCAGCTCCAATGATTTTGCCCAGGGTTTTCTTGCCACCGGCAGTGTCGAAGCATACCAGGCGATAGTCCAGGCTGGTTATGATGTTTCCCTTGAGACCATGACTATTGCAGCCAGCGCCAAACAACGCTGGATTGTCACCCTTTCTCTGCTGGTATGTATTGTGGGAATAATAAATGCACAACTGATGTCTGTAACAGAACGGTTTAGGGAAATCGGTACCATGAAATGTCTTGGTGCACTCGATCGTTTTATCGTTCGTTTATTTATTTTGGAGGCTTCCATGCAAGGACTTGCCGGTTCTCTCTGTGGAGCCATCATCGGCACAATGGCTGCTGCGGCCAGTGCCCTATTATCTTTTGGCACTGGAGCGCTTTCCACTGATGCGCTCCAGCCACTGGCAGTCTCCATCGCAATTTCCGTGGTCACGGGTACCTCCCTGAGCCTGCTTGGTGTTATCTATCCAGCGATTATCGCGGCCAGGATGCAACCTGTTGAGGCAATGAGAGTTGAGCAATAATTAAAAAAGAGCACAGTTCGCGTTTCCAACTATGAAGAAAAAACAGATCGTCAGGGTGAGTGGGGTAACAAAAAATTTCGATCTCGGAAAGATTGTCGTTGAGGTCCTCAAAGGCATTGATCTTGAGATTGAGACAGGAAAGTACCTTTCTATTATGGGTCCCTCCGGCTCAGGTAAGTCTACACTTTTTAATATGATCGGAGGACTCGACAAACCGACATCGGGCAAAGTTTTCATCGATGAAGTAGATATTGCCCAACTTGACGCCTATGAGCTCGCCTGGCTTCGCTGTAGAAAAATCGGCTATATCTTCCAGACCTTTAATTTGATACCGGTCATGACTGCGCTGGAAAACGTAACCCTGCCCATGACTTTTGCAGGCTTGAGTAATGACGACGCGGTTGAACGAGGCATGGAGCTTCTTTTTCAAGTCGGTCTCGAAGGGCGACACTCACATAAGCCTTCGGAGCTCTCTGGTGGGCAACAGCAGCGTGTTGCGGTGGCCCGGGCTCTGGCCAATACTCCGGCGATTATCCTGGCGGATGAACCAACAGGAAACCTTGATCTGACCACCGGCGAAGATATTATCAACCTGCTCAAAGAACTGAGCAGAGAACGAGGGGTAACCGTTATATCAGCAACCCATGATTACAAAATGCTCAATGTATCTGATCAGGTGGTATGGATTAGAGACGGCCGGGTTGACAAAATACAGGATCGTTCCGACCTGGATATCAAGACAGGCGGCCTTACCGAGGAACGCTAATTGTGCAGCCCATGACCATGTGCAAGAGACCAGTCTTTCTAACACTGCTGTTTTTCTGCCTGAGCATTTACAACTCAGGCGGGCTGAGTAGTGCACATGCCGAGGATCAACTCCCTTTTGAAGTCATCGAACAACTGGCAGCATTGAAAGATCGTTCCATCGGGACGGAGGGTAACGCTCAGGCTGCAGATTATATCAGCTCATATTTCACATCGCTGGGGCTTGAGCCTCAAGATTACCTGTTTCAAGTACCTACCAGAAAAGTAATCAATGCCCATATTTCAATAGCAGAGAAAAAGGGTGCACTTAAGCCACTGTTTAATAACGCTGTAACACCTCAATCGACCGGTCTCTCTGGGCTGACAGGCCCACTTTATTTTGTGGGTGACGGAAACCTTAGCGATCTGGATGGCAAACTCATCGAAGGTTCCATCTTGGTGATGAATTTCAACTCCGGACGACAATGGCTCACCGCCGCCTCCCTCGGGGCACAAGCCGTCATTTTCGTAGACCATGGTCATACCAGATCAAATGCGTTTTTCATTGAGAAAGAAGAGCTCTCCCCACTTCAGTTTCCCTGTTTCTGGATGACATCAAAAGAGGCTGAGCTGCTGTTCGGCCCCCTGTCGAGCAAAAATGGATTGATCAGCAACCAGGTTGAGATCCTTTCTTCCGTCGTCTGGGAAACGGTCACCAGCAAAAACATCTATTGTTTGATCAAGGGTAGCGATCCACAACTCAGCGAAAAGTTGCTGATTATTGAAGCGTTCTACGATTCAACCAGATATGTGGAAGGCTCAGCACCCGGTGCCGATGAAGCGGTCTCCATCAGCAATCTATTGGGGCTTGCCCACTACTTCTCAAACAATCCACCCAAACGGTCAGTACTGCTCATTGCCACCAATGGCCACGCCCAGGCGCTGCACGGTATGCGCGACGTGATCTGGAGCTTACAGGAGCGGAGCAAAGTTTTACGGGACTATCGAAAAGAGCTGAGAAACACGATAAAGGCAGCAAAAAAGCGCATTGCAACGCTTACCTCGCTCTCCTTCCCGCTGGTCCCTGATCCAGATCGAGATCTTATCATTTCCAGTGCCATCATGGACGATCTGAAGATGGAGGTAGATCGTATTTCCCGGGTACTGATGAAACTCAGGCTTGAGAAAGATGCAAGCTCGGCAAACAAATCGCTCATCACGGAGCTTGCCGACCAACGATTCACTCTGCGTAAACTCAGTTGGAGAGAACAATTCAACGAGATGCCCGATGATGAGCGTACCTATTTCAAAAAGATAATATCACAAGCACTGATCACCCTTGAAAACCGGATCATAGACAATACCAGGGAGTTGGAGTCGCTGGAATCAGCGATGGATTTCAGGCAATTGTGCAGGGATTTTACCATTGATGCAGTACTTTCACTTCACCTGTCAAGTCACGGCGAGGGGATTGGCGGATTTCATCGTGGTTGGCTCTATCGGCTCAGATCCCGAATCAATCGAACCGGTATATTCAGTACCATCGGCCAGGTTTTTAGCGATGCGGCAGCCCAACTACCCACAACCGAAATCGTCGAATATATTGACACCCTTCGCCCCTCCCGACTCAGAAGCTGGGATTCCTATTTTATTGACAAACCTTTTCTCGGTGGTGAAATCAGTTCCCTGGCGGGCTACATCGGCGTCAGCCTGGTAACCGTTGGAGATGGCCGTACTCGCTGGGGCACACCGTGGGATACCGTAGAACACCTTGATAAACCGTACCTGGAAGCACAATATCAATTACTTCGATCGATGGTCTCGGCCACCGCCGATGCACCTGCGCTGCATGCTGATCTCTTTCCCCGCAATGGGTTCTCAAGCGTACGCGGCACCAGCAACTTGCTACTCCAGGGTGAGTTATTCGCCGACTATCCTGCAGAGCAGACGATCCTGCTCTCCTACCAGGGAATAGCCAAGCTCTATTCTTCAGTCAACAGCAATGGTACCTTTTTGTATAAAGGGATCGCCGACTCTAAAAACGTTCTGGATAAATTGATTATCGAAGGCTATCGGTTTGACCCTGTAAGCGGTGAGATCATCTGGGCTATCGATAAAAAAGAGACGGGCAAAACCAGTTATCGTGTAAAAATGTTGCGCCGAGCTATGAAAACCCGATTGATTATGTTTGCCTGTAATCAAACCACCGTCTTTGATCTACTTGAGCCGCGGAGCCTCGATTATATGACCAAACTCTACCTCTTTGACGGTAGAAGAGATGCGCCACCACAACGTTACTGGTACAGCAGAATCGATACCCGCCAATCGAATATCTCCTCGATCTATCTGGAACCGGGTTCCTGGTTGAAACTCACCCTCTCAGATAACGTTATAACCAGAAAGTTGATCCTCTCAAACGGTAACAAAAAAGTACCACTGGGCTTTGGATATCCGGTTGAAGAGTATCCCGCAATCATCCATACCGCATACCGTTCTGCCATGGATGCTTGGACTCTGCTGCTGCCGCGCATTGAGAATCTGGAATCGCATGGTATTTTCGATGAACGAATCAACAACTTGAAAAACAGAGGACTCTCAGCACTGAACACAAGTACACAGCAACTCAAGGAGCTTAACTACACCGCTTTCAGAGAGCAGGCATCAGCTTCCCTGGCCCTGGCTGCCCGGGTTTATACTCAGATTGAAAAAACCCAGAAAGATGTATTGTTCGGAGTGCTATTTTATATTGCGCTTTTTGTCCCTTTTGCCTTCTGTATGGAACGATTTCTTTTCAGCTATGCCAACATCTATAAAAGAATTGTCGCATTTTCACTGATACTGACCAGTCTGATTCTGGTGATATATAACGTCCACCCTGCCTTTGATCTGGCCTATAGTCCCATGGTGGTGATTCTGGCCTTTTTCATCATTGGTTTATCCCTGCTGGTCACCCTGATCATTTTCTTTCGTTTTGAAGAGGAGATGATCCTGTTGCAACGACACGCCAGCCAGATGAGTGCCGCAGAAATAAGCCGTTGGAAAGCATTTGTTGCTGCATTTTTCCTCGGGGTATCAAATTTGAGACGCCGGAGGATGCGCACCATACTCACCTGCACCACCTTGATCATCCTGACTTTTACCATCATGAGTTTCACCACGGTGAAATCGAACCAGCAGGAAAACAGGATGTTCTTCAATGATGAGACACCCTACCAGGGACTGCTCCTAAAGAAACTGAGCTGGAAGTCGATGCCCCCCCAGGCCGCCGCTATCCTTGAAGGAAGTATGGAATCAATCAGTTCACCGGCACAACGAGTGTGGCTTGAGGCCTCTGATGTAACACGAAGTGTTCATGTCCCCCTTCGCTATCAGGGCAACAATTTTGTGCTTAATGGCCTCATTGGCCTCGGCTATCAGGAAGCGGACGTCACCGGTCTCGACCAGATCTTGAGCCGTGGCAGATGGTTTAAACCAACTGATCACCAGGCGATCATTCTGTCTGATAGAGCCGCGACCACCTTACAACTGGATTTCTCTGAAACACCCGTCATCGACCTTTTTGGTACACCGTTCACGGTGATTGGCACCTTTTCTGGAGAACTCCTTGATCGCACCTTTGATCTTGATGGCGAGCCTCTTACACCAGTAATTTTCCCCGATGAAATGCAGCAGAATATGAGTGATGCAGAATTTGAAGCACTTGAGTCGGGAGAGGATGTCAGAAATTTGCAGTCCAGGTATTCCCATATCCCGGGAGGCTCAACTGCCATTATTCCTGCGCCCACCTTGCTGGCCATGGGGGGCGAGCTGAAAAATATCGCTCTGAGATCAAATGATGAACTGCCACCTGCCAAAATTGCCTCCACCCTTGTTGATCGATTCAGTTTAGCAATTTTTGCGGGTGACCAGGATGGTGTCTGGCTCTACAACCTCAGTGATACCATGGCATACTCCGGTGTACCCAACATCATCATCCCCTTGCTTATCTCGATTCTGATTGTTTTGAATACCATGATCAGTTCCGTCTATGAGCGAAAGAACGAGATTGGTATCTATACCTCTGTTGGCCTGGCACCATCGCATGTGTCGTTTCTCTTCGTCGCCGAAGCAATGGCCCTGGCAGTTATTTCCGTGGTGCTCGGTTACCTGGTTGCCCAGGTTTCCGCAGCGCTGCTCTCTGACACTCGCTATTGGGAAGGAATTACCGTCAATTACTCTTCACTTGCCGGCGTTGCCGCAATGCTTCTGGTAATCGGAGTCGTCTTGATTTCAGTAATTTACCCTTCGAGAGTTGCCGCTCGGATTGCCATCCCCGACGTCAAACGTTCCTTTAAGTTGCCGGAGCCGGTCAACGACCAGGTAACTGTTATGTTGCCGTTTTTCATGAAATATGAAGAACACAGCTCCATCGGTGGGTACCTCCACACCTTCTTCAGTGGCCACCAAGACATTTCCCATGGCAGGTTTTCCACCGGATTTATCGACCTGCTTCACACCTGTGCCACTGTTGATGAAATTGGCCAGGCTATTAAGAGCTCTGCAGACCCGTGCGCCTACCACTGTGTTCATCTAAGATCACGAGTCTGGCTCTCACCATTCGATTTTGGCATCATGCAGTTGATCGACATCCAATTCTGCCCTGCTCGAGATAATCTGGAGTTTCTGGAGATCAAGATCTCAATTAAAAGAGAGTCGGGAGAAAAAAGCCAATGGCAACGAATTAACAAATTGTTTATTCACGAATTAAGAAAACAGCTGCTGATCTGGCGATCCCTCGATGCTGGCCAGCATGAAGCGTATGCTCAACATTTTCAATCTATTTCAGAAGCACCATTAACACCGCAAAGTACAAATGACTAAGACAGCACATCAGGTCAATCGCTCAATTCGTTTACGAGCCCCCATACTGGGGTTGCTTCTGTCCTGCTGGATTTGCCTGGTTACACCGCTGAACAATATCTACCATAAGTCAACCCCGCTGGGTGGCGGGCACTTTCCCCTGGCACCTTTTTTCATTTTTTTCATTCTGGCAATTCTCATTTCGCTGCTCGCCTGGCTGTTCAGAAGAAGAGTTCTGCTCTCCGGCTCTGAACTATTGCTGATCTGGATACAGATGGTGATCGGCTCGGGGATCGCCTATACCGGCTTTGCCCGCACCTTTCTGATCAACTTGACCGCTCCGATCCATTTTGCCACCGTATCAAACCAGTGGGAAGGCCAATTTCTCCCTTTGCTTCCCGCCCGGTTAATGCCCGATTCAAATGAGGCAATCACCCTGCTTTACAACGGAATACCTGGCGGCAGATCCATGGGCTGGCTTGAAACCCTGCAAGCCATCCCCTGGTCACCCTGGGTTACCCCACTTCTACAGTGGGCACTCTTCCTTGGCGTCTCATACTTTTTGATGATCTGCATTATTAATCTGCTCTCACGTCAGTGGATACTCAACGAGCGGCTCAATTTTCCGTTATTAAAAGTCCCGCAGCTCATTGGCGAAGCGATTGATACCGGAGGAATCCGCGGATTTCTGGGCAACCGTTTCCTGCTGGTCGGGTTGGCGATACCGCTCTGTCTTCACCTGATGAATGGATTGAATCTTTACTATCCTTCCATTCCCCATCTCCCAACCGTAATTCTTGCCGGATCATATTTCCCCAAAGAGGGGTTCCTCTCCGGTTTTTACAAGTTGAAGATCTACCTCTACCCCGCGTTCATCGGTTTTGCCTTTCTAGCCTCCCGACAGATCTCATTTTCGTTCTGGTTCTTTTTTCTATTGGGGGGACTGGTTTATGGCACTATGAACATGCTGGGGTACACAATACCGGCTTCTGAACTGGGTATTACCTTTGGTCCAACACTTACCAAGCCAGAAGAAATGCAGATGATCGGCGCCTATGGTGTATTTTTCTTTTTTCTCATCTGGCTGGCCCGACATCATCTCACTGATGTTACCAAACAATCGTTTCTGATGGCGCCGCCGGGTGACAAAAATCCCGTCGAATGGTTCGATGTGCGCATTTCATTCTGGGGCACCGTCGCCGGAGCCCTGCTACTTGCAGGCTGGTTCAATTACCAGGGGGTGAGCTGGACCACGGCCCTGCTATTGGTCGCTTCATTTTTTATGATATCGGTGGTCGTAACCAGAATTATCTGTCAGGGAGGACTTGCCTATTTCACCCTGACCGCCGCACCCATGGATGGTATTTCAAGTTTGTTCGGCACCAAATTCCTTGGCGGCACCAACGGTTTACTCGGTGCCATGAGCCAAAAAGTACTGTTCGTCGATTTCCGGGAATCTCTGATGCCGTCCCTGCTCCATAGCAAAAGTGTCACCGCGAAAAACCATAATGTTCTCCTGGTGGTATCAGCCTTGGCTCTAACCATTGGCTTTGCGGTGATCAGCTCTCTGGTCGCAATGATGGCCCTCTGTTATCGGTTCGGCATTAGAGAGCTTGACCTGGAATGGGCTTCACGCACCACGCTGAACGTCTATGAGAACGCCTACCGGCTGGTCACCAACCCGGTACCGTCAGGTGACTGGGTACACACCTTTATTATTGTCGGTGTGGTGGTGATGATTGTCCTTGTGCTCTGTTATCAGCGACTGTACTGGTGGCCTCTCCATCCAATTGGTTACCTGACGGCTTACAGTTCAGCAATGCGGATTCTCTGGGTGAGCTTCTTTTTCGGTTGGTTATTCAATACGCTCTGTATGAAGTACGGAGGGGTACAGTTATTTAGAAAGATGCAATTGTTTTTTATCGGCATGATCATCGGGGATTTCCTGATGGGAGGAATATGGGCAATTATCGGCCAGTATACTTACACCAGTTATATGGTATTGCCAGACTGATACGATTATGTACGACGACAAGGAACTAAAAGAATATCGGGATCTGCTCCCGACTCCTGACCATTTCGAAGAAGGGTTCGACTGGAAAACCATTGTCGGCGCCATTTTTATCGGCTTCCTGATGATGCCCGGTTCCATGTACCTGCAGTTGGTCATTGGTCAGGGAATCGGACCGGCTGCTCGCTGGGTAACCATTATCCTGTTTGCGGAAATTGCCAAAAGAGCCCACTCCGATCTAAAGCAGCAGGAAATTTTTCTCCTCTATTACATGGCTGGTGCGGCCCTTGCCTCTCCTTTCTCGGGACTGCTCTGGAACCAGTACCTGGTCCAGTCAGACGCCGCTAAAATGTTGGGATTGACCGAATATATTCCAACCTGGGTTGCACCAGGACCTGAATCGATGTCCATGATAGAGCGGACCTTTTTCCATCGTGACTGGATGATTCCCATCCTGCTCCTGGTGGGTTCACAGATTATTCAACGGATCGATCATTTCGGGTTGGGATATGCGTTGTATCGTATTACTTCCGATGTTGAAAAACTGCCCTTCCCCATGGCTCCGGTTGGTGCCCTGGGAACCATGGCGCTGGCTGAATCGGCAGAAGAAAAACAATCGAGCTGGAAATGGCGGGTCTTTTCAATCGGCGGGGTAGTCGGTCTGGCGTTCGGGGCAATATATGTATTGCTGCCCATTGTGTCGGGGCTGATCTTTACCGAGCAGATCCGCTTAATTCCGATACCCTGGATTGAATTGACTTCACATACCGAAGATGTCCTCCCGGCGGTAGCCACCGGACTGCAACTCGACCTCGGCCTGGTCTTTGTCGGTATGGTTCTACCGTTCTGGGCAGTAATCGGCGGTCTGATCGGTTTGATCATCACCATAATCCTGAATCCAATCCTCTACGCCCAGGGAATTCTCCATCGCTGGCACCCGGGAATGGCCACTGTGGATACGGTCTTTGCCAACAATTTTGACTTTTATATGAGCTTTGGTATCGGGCTGGGTCTGGCCATCGGTGTCATCGGCATCTATTCCGTTGTCAAATCTATCAGGCAGTCAACCGCCAATCGAGGAGACTGGAAAGCGTTGTTCAATCCCCCGCCGGGAAGGGGCGACTTCAATTTTTGGATATCAATTGGCATCTATGTTTTTTCAACGCTTGCCTATGTCGGGCTGTGTGTCTGGCTGGTACCGACATTCCCCTGGATTTTCTTCCTGGCCTACGGCTTTATTTACACGCCGGTTATCTCTTATATTACCGCCCGGATGGAAGGTATCGCCGGCCAGTTTGTCAGCCTGCCGCTGGTCAGGGAAGCAAGTTTTATTGCCGGTGCGCGCTTTTTTGGCTACCAGGGTATCGAGATCTGGTATGCACCAATTCCGATCCATAATTATGGAGAGGCAACCGTCCAGTTCAGACAGATCGAACTTACCGGTACTTCCATCAGGGGGATCATTAAGGCTGAAATTATCGTCTTCCCAATTGTCATGGTGGCCAGTCTGCTGTTTTCACAATTTATCTGGCGACTTGCTCCCATTCCCTCTTCGAGCTATCCCTATGCCCAGGAGCTTTGGCATCTCCAGGCCCTCAATACCCTGCTGATGCAGACCTCGACGCTGGAAGGCAACTCGCTCTTTTATCAGGCACTAAATGGTACCACCGTAATTTCCGGGGTGGGATTTGGTTTGCTGGCCTATGTTGTTTTGAGTTTTTTCGGCCTCCCGGTGCTGCTCATATACGGGGTGGTTAGAGGGTTGGGCCAATCGACCCCCCATGGTCTCATTCTCGAAGTGTTCGGCGCCCTGCTCGGGCGGTATTATTTTATTAAAAAATACGGCCCCATGTGGCGCCAGTACGCGCCGGTGCTGCTGGCTGGGTTTTCCTGCGGTATGGGCTTAACCGGTATGTTTGCCATGGGCTTTGCTCTGATCATGAAATCGTTGAACCATATGGCTTACTGAGCGGGACCACAACAGAAAAAAATAGCAAATGGCTGACACCGACATCACAAAACGCTCTTTATTTTACTGGGTTTATAACCGGTATCGAGGACTCCAGGTCCTGCTTCTGGTGATTATTGTGGTGAGCCTGTTTTTCAGGGTATTTCCGCTGGAGATGCAGCGACGAATCATCAATGTCGCTATCAACCTGAAAATGATCGACAAGCTCTATCTCTATTGTGTGCTCTATATGGGTGCAGTGCTGATCGCCGGTCTGCTGAAATATCTAACAAATACCATGCAGATGATGATCGGGCAGAAAATTCTGATCGGTATGAGAAAAGAGCTTTATCAGCATATCCTCCAGCTACCGCTACCCTTTTTTCACCGGACACAAACCGGTACGATTATTTCCGCGCTCACCGCCGAACTCACGGCCATCGCAACCTTTCTGGGAGGCGCACTGGCAGTGCCGATCACCTCTATCCTGACCTTTTTCACTTTCCTGGGGTTCATGATCTACCTAAACCCATTGCTGGGTCTCTTGACCATGTTGATCTACCCCTTCGAAATGGCTGTTATCCCGCTCCTTCAACGCTGGTATAACAAATATAATCGCAAGCGTGTTGCCACCACTCGGACCCTGGCCTCAGTTGTGAATGAGTCGGTCACCGGTATCCATGAGGTGCAGGGAAATGCCAGCTATATCCTTGAGCAGGGAAAACTTGATCGCTTGGTTAAAAAAATCTACTCGCTCATGACCAAGCTTTTCATTTTCAAGTATGGCATCAAGTTCAGCAACAACCTGTTCCAATCCATTGGTCCCTTCCTGCTGTTTCTCATTGGTGGGTACATGGCAATCCATGGAGAATTTACCATTGGGGCACTGGTGGCCTTTCTCTCTGCGTATGAGAAAGTCTATGACCCGTGGAAGGAGGTGATTGAGTATTACCAATCGTACCAGGATGCCCGGGTACGCTATAAACAGATCATGACTCTCTTTGCGTACCAGCCGGAATTCCTGCTTGAGCCTCTTGAGAAGCGAGAAGTATTCAATCTCAAAGGTGAAATTTCAGCAACCAACCTGAACTATTGGGTCAACGATAGTGTCCAGCTGCTGCAGGATATCTCGTTTCAGATCAAGCCGGGCAATCATGTTGCGCTTGTGGGCTTCTCCGGATCCGGTAAAAGTACCCTGAGCCTGCTGTTGAGTCAGCTGTACCGTATTTCTTCGGGTTCACTGAAGATTGATAATCACGAGATATCCGATTTAACGAAACGTGACCTGGCTCGAAATGTCGCCAACGTTGCACAGCACCCGTTTATCTTTACCGGCACCGTTCGCGACAACCTCCTCTATGCGAGCAACACACTCCAAAAAGATGGCTTGATTGAAGCCATTCCTTCACCGCAGGAACAGATGGAGATGATCAGGGAAGTGGGACTCGAAGAGGATACGCTGCGTTGGGGGTTACGCTCAGTAATTCCACTGGAAAAAGCTGCTCAGATGCGTGAGTCCTTTCTGAAAATGCGAGAAGTAATCCACCATGAGCTGCGTAATGAATTCACCCAGGCCATTGAATTCTATGATGCCCATACATTTCTTCACCATCAGCCCATCGCCACTAACCTGATTTTTGGAACTTATGGTGGTGCGTATCATGTGGATAAATTCATCACGAACCAGCAATTCAGAAGTTTTCTCTCGACCACAGGGTTGGAGAAAAAACTGCTCGACCTCGGCTTGATAATCGCCCGTTCGACCATCGAGTTTTTGGGTGATTTTCGTGCTGACGAATATTTCTTTCAAGGATCACCAATGAGTCAGGCTCGCTTTGATCACTATGAAGCGCTGGTAAAGCGAGCTGCAAAAATTGAATTTGATCAATTAAAAAGCAAAGAGTTAGAATCATTCCTGCAGCTTGCCCTAGATTTCACGCCGGGGATTCATAAAATCCACACCCTGAACAAACAATTTGAAGATGATATTCTCCGTGGTCGAAGCCAATTCCTGAAACAGGTGGCAGACATCGACCTGGATGAATGTCGTGATGGTGCGATCCAAACAGCCATTCTGCCCATCAGCGACATTGAAAAACAGGCCCGGACAACCACCAGCTACACCCCGTTCTGCTTTAACCAGTATCTCTTTAACCGAACCCTTCGGGATAACATTTTGTTTGGCACCGTGATCAACCAGGAACTTATCAGAGAAAAGCTTGGCACACTGGCTCTTGAGGTATTCAAAAAACACGGCCTGCTGGACGACATCATGGAAATCGGTCTGGATTTTCATGTCGGAAGTAAAGGGGATAATCTCAGTGGCGGCCAGAAACAAAAACTGGCTCTGGCTCGCGCCTTTCTGAAACATGCCCCCATTCTTATTATGGATGAGGCAACCGCCAGTCTTGATAATCGATCTCAGGCGCGAATACAGAACTATATTGAGACAAGATTACGCGGTAATACCACAGTAATTGCAGTGGTGCACCGGCTTGACATGATTTCTGGATATGACCATATTATAGTCATGAAAGATGGTAAAATTGTCGAAGCCGGAAACTATCAAAATTTGATAGAACAACAGGGGGTTCTTTATGGACTCGTCAATGACAGCTGAAAATAATACAGAGCACAGCGCATGCAGAATTTCATGCGACTCTGAGTTTTTAAGGAAGTCCGCAACCTTCTCAGGAGTCAGTCCCGAAGTTATCAAGCTCTTCGCCTATCTGTCCTCCCGCCGCAGTTTTAAAGCCGGTGACTATCTCATAGCGCAAGGGGAAAAAGCAAATCAGGCATTTTTTGTGGTCAAGGGAACCGTTGAGATAACGGTACACCATCGTAACAAGGAAATTGTCCTCCAAGAACTCGAAGCACATGCCTTTTTTGGTGAACTTGCCCTGTTGGCAAAATTTCAGTGGTTTTTCAATGCCCGGGCAAAAGATGATCTTGAGGTGATCGTGATTGATCAGAAAACGTTTCAGAAGGTCATCGAAAAATTTCCAGAGAGTAAAGATTTGCTCACCGAACGGGTAATCCAGGCGCGGGTTGACAGACTTGTCCAACAGACAGCGTTCATGATTGATACGTTCCTTGATCCGGAAGCAGACAAATCCTCTGCTGCAATCGTATAAAATGAAATTCTTCGTACTCATATTCTGGTTACTCTTGATCACTGCCCTCAGCACTCCTTTACACGCCACCACCGAAGGAGTGCCAAAGGAAATTGCAGGCTTTCGGCTCGGTGAAGATATCACCGATTACCAGGAGATTGAGTATTCCGATTATTTAAAAAACGTGGTGATAATGGACTGGCATGGTTTTAAGAAAGGAGTCCTGTCCTATGGGATTTGTGCCTACCCGGGCAAGATCGTGCGGATTACCATGAAATATGCTGACTCCACAAAACCGTTTTATAACAAGCTGTTAAAGAAGTTTAAGCAGAAATACGGCAAACCAACCGAGTGGGGTGGTGATGCCTTTGGTATCCTCTTTAAGTGGAAATGGGTCTTTCTGGATGAGCAAAACGAGCGGGTGACCCTGATCCTTCAGCACAACCTCCAGGATCATAACGAAAATATCGGTACCGTAATGAAACTTACCTACCCCGAAAGAATCATTGATGAGCAGGCCTGTTTCATTGAGCAGTGTGAGATAAATAAGAGTCAGGAAGAAAAAGCAAAGCTCGAGAAACGGTCTGAGACGAACTGGGATTATCTGATACCAAAGCAATAACATGCTCGAACCTGCGGTTACACCATCCCGTGTCTGCTGGAACGGCCTCTCTTTTCATCTCGATCCGGGATGCGAAGTCACCATCAAGAACGACAGTCACCTGATCATCGAACACCAGCTCTCTCCACTGGCAGAAATCAGATGGTCAATCACCGGTAAGAAGAAACGAAATAAGAATTTTCAAAGCCTGGACCGCGATCTCAGTGCCAAATATGAGCGGTTGAAAATTTCTGATATATCGCGATTTCAAACGATTAGCAGTAATTTCGAACTGGCCTCTTATCGAACCAATCATGGTGAGCATCGGGAACTGGTGCTGGCTCTTCAATGTAAAAGCTGTGGCACCAATTATCTGCTCCATTGTGCAGATTCCCAAGAACAATCCAAACCGATCGTAACCCTTTATGAGCAGTTGAGTTGTACCCATCCAGGGACAGTCCGAAATCAGGTTTGGCAGATCCAGGATTTCTATTTTCTTGTTCCACAAACCTTCTCCCTGAGCTCACAACGGTTTTCTCCAGGAAATTCTATCCTCACTTTTACAAATGGCCCCACCATCCTTTACTATGGTCGGATTGTTCCGACCCTGGCCGGTTCGCACCAGGAAGATTACGCAACCCTCTTCTGCTCGCTTACCGGGCTTCGACAGGACCAGCTTGTCGAAGAAAAATCGACTTTCTCCGGGCTCAACACCCCTTCCCTGACAAGTCGAATAGCGACCCTTTTACATCGTCGAAAGATTTTCCAGTGGGGACACGCTCAGATTTTTGAAGATCATGATCGATTCCTGGTCGTTTCTCTCCAGAGCAGGAAGCGTATCGATACGGATTTACAAAATAGATTATCAAATGGTTATGGGCTTATTTAGAAAGAAGAAACCGCACACACCAATGCTCACCCGGGAACAGTCACTTGCGTGTCGGCCATTTCACAATGACGTGACCAGCTGGGAAGAGACATCGGAAGGGCTTATCCGAATCCAATATGAACTCCCGCTTTCACCTTTTCTTTCAGCGATCTTCAGCAAATTTACCGCCTCTCAAGCAAAACGCCCGATGCGAACGCTTGAACTAGACAAAATGGGCAGCGTGGTCTGGAAAATGATCGACGGGGAAAAAACGGCAGCAGAAATAATTTTGGAATTCGCCCGCTACAATAACATCACCAATCAGGAATCAGAGCAGGCAATCACCCTATTTTTCAGACAACTCGGTAAGCGGGGGTTAATTGGGCTCTTCTGATCCAAGAATCAACGCTGCAGTTTCTTTACGATCATTTGAAGATCATCCCACACTGCCTTTTTCATTTCCGGATTCTTGAGCAGAAAAACCGGGTGAAAGGTTGCCATCAGGTTGTATTTCTTATCAGTAGGGTCGGTATACTCAAGAAAGGTTCCCCGCTGTTGCGAGAGTGGTAGATTACTGCCTGTGAAGAGCCGGGTTGCAATAATTCCCATCGCGCAGATGATTTCTGGCTGGAGCAGTTGTATCTGGTCGAATAGATGGGTAGAGCAGGTTGCAATGTGTTGATCAGTTGGCTGACAGGTCTCGGGAATTGAGCATTTGATAACATTGGTCACAAAAACCTCTGATTCTGAAAGTCCCATGGCCTCGATCATCCGACGAACCATCGCATCCTCTTCACGACCAAACAATTCCAACCCACTCAGCTGAACTGAGGGACGGTGGGTAAGCCAGTCACCAACGATCAATATCCTGACCGTGTTGCTACCAGCTCCGGGAGTGCTGATTTGTCTGCTCTGGTGAAGGCTGCAGACGCTACAACTCTGTATCCGCTCTGTTAACTCATCCAGCAGCCCCTCAGGCTGATCCTGGCTGCGGGCTGGGCTGGTCATCTGTGTATCAGCAATTGTGGACTGGTGATCAGGAGCCCGGAGAGACTCTGTTTCGCCAGTATTCTCGGACGATAGAAAACCTGAGAGACCAGGATGCATCGGATATTGATCGATCCCGCACACCTGGTGATACTCAAGCAGCGAGCCTATGGAACGAAGCAGTTCTTTCTGTGTCACAAAAGACCTCGATAAAAATAGCGTAAGGGGATTGCACGCCTCCATTGTAAAACAGATCAGATTCGCCGCAACAGAATTATGCGAGCCGTTTTAGTATAAATCAGAAAATCTGATACCACTTTGCAGAAAAACTGAGAATTTTTCTCAGAAAAGTCAGAGCATCACTTCCCCATTTGTGGTATATCTTAATGAGCATATACACTAATATCCAACAGCGAGGTTTATCGTGGAAAAGGCTGAATTCAGCAAGATCAGAAAGAAACTGGGCAAAACTCAAAAACAACTTGCCTCACTTCTGGGCATGTCACTCAAGACCATCCACAGTTACGAACAGGGGTGGCGCTCAATTCCGGCGCATATTGAGCGGCAGCTGTTTTTTCTGCTGATCAACCAGCGGAAAAAGCAGAACCAGCTTGCACCCTGCTGGGATCAGAAAGAGTGCCAGGAAAAAGAAGATTGTCCTGCCTGGGAGTTTCAAAGCGGCCACCTGTGCTGGTTCCTCTGCGGCACCTTGTGTGACTGTACAAGTGAGTCGACCTACAAAGACAAAATTAATGTGTGCCGTTCATGCACCATTTTTAAATCGTTGGTTGAATAGCCACGAACCGGCTCCCCTTGTGTTGATTGCTCTCCGATCTTATTTTTTTGATACAACAAAGGAAAGAGCATACCAACATTCAACAAAGAAGGTCGACGATGCCAATATACGAGTTTAAATGTAACGACTGTGGGAATGAATTTGAGGAGCTGCTCAAATCATCGGATATATCTGAGATTGTCTGCCCTGAGTGCAAAAGTAAAGGGATTAACAAAATCATGTCCTCGGGCAGTTTCAAACTTGGGGGGGGGAGTGGCATTTCGAATCTGCCCTCAGGACCACCATGCGGTAAATCAGGCTTTTCCTGAGCGACATAACAGACAATCCCGGCGGGATTGTTTTAATAGCGTTACCGGTTATTCCTTCGCACTTTGGTCATTTTTTTGCCTCTGGAAAATCAAAGGCCTCTTCGTTGTCCTTAAGCATTCCTCTTTCTCTGGCCACACGATCAAGGTGTTGCAGGTCTTTTGTTATCCTTTCAATTTCATTTTTTAACTGCTGGTTTTCCTTGATTAGTTGCGCGGTCTGCTGCTCCATGCCGATCGCCTGGCGGCGCAGTTTCAACAAGGTGTAGACACCGGTATTGGGCGCAAAAAGCAGGTACAGGATTGACAGAATCACCAAACCTATGATGATTTTCAACAATCGAATCTCCTGCAACGGGCTCAGCGGTTTACGAGGTTTTTTTCGTTGGCTTACCGCACCGAACATGTTTTGTATGGGAGTGAGTATCTTCATCTGATCACCATATACTTCTTATACCATAGATAGTGAGCTCAAACCATGAAACAAAAAGAAACCGTTCTGGTCAGTGCCTGTCTGGTTGGGCTCTGTACCAGGTACGACGCACAAGTTATAGAAAATTCCGCCTGTATGAGCCGATTGAACAGATTCCAGTGGGTCCCTTTTTGTCCTGAACAGCTGGGTGGAATGCCCACCCCGCGCACAGCCGCTGACATCGTTGGCGGTACGGGAGTCGATGTCCTTGAGAAACGAGCAAAGGTTATTGATAAAAATGGTACGGATGTCAGCCTCCTCTTCATCAAAGGTGCCGAGCAAACACTGCTGCTGGCAAAAAAACTGAATATCAAACGCGCCATATTAAAAGCCCGCAGTCCATCATGTGGTGTTAATAAACAAGGCGTCACCGCTGCCCTGCTGGCCAGAAACAATTTCATTCTTGAGGAGTTCTAAGTTCTCATTTTGGTAAATCAGGGAATACGCATAATAAGCAAAATGATGATGCCAGCCTCATAAAGAAGATACAATGGCCCCCCCATCAACAGCATGTTGACCACATCAGGAGTTGGAGTAAGCAGCGCTGCAACAATGGCGATCAGGAGCAGGGCGTAGCGTCGATGACGGGAGAAGAAACTCCTGGTTACCAAACCGATCTTGGCGGTAAAAACCATCAGGATCGGGAGCTCGAAAATCACCCCGAACGCCAGAATAAAGAGTGTCACGAAATTGACAAAGCGACCGATAGAAATCACCGGTTTCAACTCTTCTGAACCAAACCCCAACAAGAAATTTATACCGAACGGCAACGTAATGAAATAACAGAACAAAGTACCGGCATAAAACAATAGACAGGTGAAAAAACTGAAGAAGAACACTTGAGAACCTGCCACTTTAAACGGGGTACCGACCGCTTTGAGCAGCACGGTGATTATCCAGGGCATCAGAGCATACAACGCACCAAACAGTGCGAGCTTCACATGGGCCAGAAATGGCCCGGCCACCGAGAAAAAATAGAGTTTTTCGGCCAGATGCGCCTGGATCACTTCAAGCATCTGGGGAGACAGAAAGAAGATCAGCAGCGTGAGCAGCCCGATCGAGATGAAGAGTTGTCGGATCGACTTTCTGAGTTCAATAAAAAAAACAGCCAGTGCAGGGGGAGATTCAATCATAGGTGTAATCGTTTACCATTAAAAATAGAGCGCCGCTCAATGGAGAGCAACTCGTTACGTACATTGTCGAGAAAATATCAGATAGGAGTATGAAAAGCAATTTGATAGAGGTTGCGTTCGTATTTAAGCCATGCTAAACAATATCCACCATTACGCTCAAAACTTCATTAACTATAAAACCAAACGACACGATTATGCTTGAATTACGATTCATCAGGGAAAATATCGAACTGGTAAAAGAGAAAACTGCAAAACGTGGGATGGCTACCGACCTGCTTGACCAGTTCATGAAATTAGATGCCCAGCGCCTTGAAATCCTCGGCGAGGTAGAACAATTGAAGAACCGTCGAAATACGGTTTCACGCGAGATTTCGACCTATAAAAAATCGGGTGATGACGAGGCCGCAGCTCCGCTGATCGATGAGATGAAGCAGGCGAATGAACGTATCAAAGTTCTCGATAATGATTTGGCAGCACTGATGGAGCAACTTGAGGATATTGTCATGTCGATTCCCAACCTCTGCGATGATTCAGTGCCGGAAGGTCAGGATGACAGCGATAATATCGAAGTCAAACTCTGGGGTGACAAACCTGATTTCTCATTCACGCCAAAACCACATTGGGATCTTGGCACCGAACTTGGTGTGCTTGATTTTGAGCGAGCAGCAAAACTCTCCGGCGCCCGGTTTGCTCTGCTCTCGGGATTTGCAGCCCGGCTTGAGCGGGCACTTGCCAACTTCATGCTGGATCTCCAGACTGAACAGCATGGGTATCAGGAGATCCTGCCCCCTTATCTGGTAAACACTCCAACCATGACCGCCACCGGTCAATTACCGAAATTTGCAGACGACCTCTTCAAAATAGACAGCTGGGACCTTTACCTGATCCCCACGGCGGAAGTTCCGGTGACTAACATCCATCGCGATGAGACCATAGACGAGCAGGAGTTGCCGCTCAAATATACCGCCTTTACCCCGTGTTTCCGTTCGGAAGCAGGTTCCTATGGGAGAGATACCCGGGGGCTGATCAGGCAGCACCAGTTCAACAAAGTAGAGCTGGTCAAGTTCACCACACCAGAAAGTTCCTTCGATGAGTTGGAGCGGCTGCTTGAAGATGCTGAAAAAGTTTTACAATTGCTGAACATTCACTATCGAGTGGTGACGCTCTGCTCCGGAGATCTGGGTTTCTCTGCAACCAAAACTTACGATATTGAAGTGTGGTTGCCAGGACAAAATGCCTATCGGGAAATTTCATCCTGTTCCAATTTCCTGGATTTTCAGGCACGGCGCGGGGCAATTCGATATCGACCCGAAGGGGAAAAGAAAAGCAAGCTGGTTCATACCTTGAATGGCTCAGGACTGGCTGTTGGCAGGACACTGCTCGCGGTTATGGAAAACTATCAGAATGAAGATGGTACAATTTCTGTTCCTGAAGTTCTTGAACCATATCTGCAGAGTCGCCTGTAAATGCAGCCAATTGCCTGTTGAGCAGGATGTCTGATTTTTCCAGAGTAATCACCTGAGACCTGTGCGATGACAACCGAAGCCTCAATTTCCTGCACCTCCACCATACTCACACCTGCCGGCAATTCAGAAGTAGAGGAGCAGCTGGCCATTGAGACACCGTACACGATTTCTCTGAACGAGATAGAAATCGGTGCGTCCATGGTTCTACCGGTCGGTCTGGAGGAGTTTGGTGTTGGATTTCTGTTTGGTCAGGGCTACTTATCTGACCCGAAAGAAGTCAAGGAGGTGATCGTCTGCCCGGAAGGAAAAATATCAGTGTACGCAGACGTGGACGAGGATGTTGCACCCAAGGACGTCATCATTACCTCCGGTTGCGGTGGAACCGGCAAAATACCACGGGACATGCTGGAAGGAAAAATTGATGCTCCCCTGGAGACCAGCCTGAGCTTTGCTGACATCTCGGTTTTCATCCGGACGGTTTTACATCGCTCAACGCTTGGCCCCATGACTCATTGTGTTCATGGGTGCGGTATCTGGTCTGAAGGCAAGGTTGCCGCTTTTTATGAGGATGTCGGAAGACACAACGCGGTGGACAAAATCATGGGCGCCATATTACTGGGCAAGGCATCGCCACGGGGGGCGGTCTATACAACCGGTCGGCTCACCTCTGATATGGTACTCAAGTGTGCACGCATGCGCATACCCATCGTGATGTCCCGCACCGCGCCATCTACATTGGGATTAGCAATCGCCCAGCGAGCTGGCATCACTCTGGCAGCCTATGCCAGACCCGAGCGGCTGAATGTATTCTGTAACCCGAATCGTATCAGCAACTGATCTTTACTTACCTGATTCCCCTTCGACCCGCTTCAATTCCCAACTCGATGAGTCTTTCGAGCAACGCTGGATAATCAAGCCCATGAGCTTTTGCTGACTGGGGTAGCAGACTTGTTTCGGTCATCCCCGGAATGGTGTTTGTTTCCAAAATATAGATGGTCTGATCCTCACTGATGATCATATCAGATCGTGAATAGCCGGACAGTTGCAAGACCTTGTGGGCATCAAGCCCATATTGTTGTGCAGTGACGGTATATGTTTCACCGATTTCAGCAGGACAGATTTCCTGAGACGCTCCCGGAAGATACTTTGCGTCGTAATCAAAAAATTCATACCCCTCTCCCGGCACAATTTCTATGACAGGGAGTGCGACCGGATCATCGTTGCCAAGCACGGATACCGTTATCTCACGTCCTTTGATATATTGTTCAACCATAACCCGGCTGTCGTTCTCCAACGCCAGCTCAATTCCTTTCTTTACCTCATCCACACTGCGGGCAATGCTCAATCCCAGACTTGAACCATCACGAACCGGCTTAATCACCAGCGGCAGGCCGAACTCATCGGAGAGCATGTGCTCATCAACCTCCTGCCCCCGATTGATCACCTTCCATCGAGCCACCGGAATCCCAACCTGTTGATACAAGACCTTCGCCAGGTTTTTATCCATGGCCAGGGCACTGCCCAATATACCCGATCCCTGGTACGGTATGCCCAGCAGATCAAGCATTCCCTGCACCGACCCATCTTCGCCAAACAGGCCATGCAGCAGTATAAAGGCAAAATCAATCTCTGCTGCTTCACTGGCAAGCCGGGTAAGGTCGGTCGCCGGATCATATCTTCTGATCTGATATTTTTCTGGACTTAAAGCTTTTTCAAAAATTGCCGCGCCACTCAATGAAACCTCTCTTTCACCGGACTTGCCTCCGGCAATCAGTGCAACACACTGCTTCGGATTACTGGTCATAGTTTCACCTGATCAATGGTATGTGGTCGGGGAGAGCTGGCATAACTGGTCATCTGATACCGCTCAATTTGTTTTGTCTCAGGATAAGACGTCCGTTCAAATTGTACTTTACCCGAAAATGTGAACGACGCAAGCTCTACTCTGGCATACATAGCCGCACTAGCCGCACCGGCGATCGGAAAGAGCAGGCCCTATCAAAAAAAGCGTTTGACAGACATCTTAAATCATTTTATATAGAGAGTTTGTCGTGAGAAAATCCACTCGTATATCGAGTCAATGACCATAAGCTGAATTATTTCAAATACGGAGACTCAGATGATTGAAGTTGAAGTTCGGGGAGACCTGGAGTTTGCCATCAGGCAGTTAAAAAAGAAGCTGCAGATTGATGGTATTAAAAGAGAATTGAAACGGCGTGAATATTACGAGAAGCCAAGTGTCAAGAAACGCCGCAAGCAGGCTGAGGCACGAAGGAAACTCCGAAAGTTTAATCGGATGAGAAAAGCCGTTTAGTATATTCGAACCGGCATCCTGATCCAGGATGCCGGCTCCTTCTACTCACTGGTGAACAGTGATAGGAACACCAGCCCTCCCCCCAGAAGTCACCACCCTTTTAGAACGTTATCTCTATCAATTGGCCAGCGAGAGACGACTCTCCACCAATACCATTAATGCGTACCGGAGCGACATTGAGCTTTTTCTGCTCCATCTGAAACCAAAAAACAACAAAGTTCTTGAGCGAATCAGCCTGGAAACGATACATGACTTCCTGATTTCATCACGCAAGAGAAACGTCTCAAACCGGAGTAATGCGAGACGAATTTCGGCACTGAATAACTTTTTTACTTTCCTCGCACTTCATAACCACATTGGCCAGAACCCCTTTACGACCATTGATCTGCCCAAAAGCGGAAAAACAATCCCCAAAGCACTCACAATCGATGAAGTGGCCTCGTTGCTTACTCCACCACTCCAGAAGGACCATCTTTCTGCCAGGAACCACACCATGCTGCTGCTGCTTTATGCAACCGGTTTACGGGTGAGTGAACTGGTCTCTCTACCGCTGAACAGTTGCAATCTTTCCTCATGTTTTCTGCGGGTTTCAGGCAAAGGCAACAAGGAACGACTGGTACCATTTGGCGAAGAAACAGGGAGCAGCCTAGTCCACTATATTGAAAAGACCCGGAGCGCTCTTTTGTCAGGTAAGCGAAGTAATGATCTCTTTGTCACCACTCGGGGCTCTGCGATGACCAGAGTACGGTTTTGGCAGATTATTAAAGCAATGGCACGTTCAACGGGTATTACCAAGCAGATCTCACCGCACATGCTGCGGCACTCCTTTGCCACTCACCTCCTGGCCAACGGTGCAGATCTGCGGGCCGTACAACTCATGCTCGGTCACAGTGATATTACCACCACGCAGATCTATACCCATATCGACCAGGATCGATTAAAATCTATTCACCGCTCCTTTCATCCACGGGGCTGAGATACACTGGCTGCCTGAGATAAAACTGGTTATAATCATCTGTAATGTTTATTCTATTTTTTCAGTATTCAAAAAGAAGGAAGAATATCTTGATCAGAGATTTTAGGGTTGCTGCCGGATGCAGGTAATTACTACTCACATGAACGCGGATTTCGACGGCATGGCCTCGATGATCGCTGCCCGGAAACTCTACCCGGAAGCTGTTATCGTCTTTCCCGGCTCCCAGGAAAAAAGTCTGCGAGACTTCATTTCCCAAACCCTGTTCTACCAGTATGATTTTCTCAAAGCCAAACAGATCGTCCTGGCCAATGTAAATCAGTTGATTATCGTCGATACCCGGTCTTCAAAAAGGATTGGAGCGTTAGCTGAGTGCTTGAAAAACCCCGGTATTGAAATCCACCTCTATGACCACCACCCAAAGTCCGATTGTGACATCACCGGTCATTTTGAGGTTGTCCGCGACGTTGGCTCAACAATGACGTTGATGGCTGAAATTCTCCAGGAAAAGCAACTTGAGATTAGCCCAGATGAAGCAACCATCTTCAGCCTTGGAATCTATGAGGACACCGGATCTCTGACCCATTTAACGACGACCCCGGATGATATGCGAGCTGCTGCATGGCTTCTTGAAAGAGGGGCAAAACTCGATATCATTTCACAGTTCATCAGCCATGACCTCACCACCGCACAGGTCAGTTACCTCAATGAGTTGATGAAAGGAGCCAGCCGAATCACCATCCAGGATATTCCAATCGTTATCGCAACCATATCTCTTACAGAATACGTGGATGATTTTTCCCTGATCGTCCGTCGGTTCATGACGATGGAGAACCTTGATGCGCTTTTTACCCTGGCAGCTATGGGCTCACGAATCTACCTAATAGCCCGAAGTCGTATTCCTGATGTGAACGTGGGAACTATCGCCCGCGAGCTAGGCGGCGGAGGTCACTCCAGTGCGGCGTCTGCAACCATGAAGTCGATGACCTTAATTGAAGCGAATGAGAAACTGATTCGCAGCCTCCATCGCCATGTCAGACCCCAGTCGATCGCCCGGGAAATGATGGCCTCACCAGCAATCACCGTCCCTGAGCACGGGACCATTTTTCAGGCACAGACGCTGATGACCCGCTATAATATTAATTCCATGCCGGTCACCTCCGAACCACTGAAGGCCGACATAGCCAATGACCCACAGGGTCCACTTATAGCCGGGATCATCTCCCGGCAGATGGTCGAACGGGCTATCAGTCATGAATTGGGAGACCTGCCGGTCAGCGAGTATATGACCAGCGATGTTGAAGTATTGTCTCTGAATGCCACGCTTGCAGATATTCAGGAGCTGATTATCGAACACCGGCAGCGGTTGATTCCGATTATCCATGACCGAGAACTCAAAGGAATCATTACCCGCACGGACCTGCTGAATCGACTGGTAAATGATCCATCAAACCTGCCCAAAAATCTGCTTCACGAGTCTGAATATCCCTCACTTGAGCGAAGTCGGAACCTGACCGAACTTATGGCCAGCCTTCTCGATAAAGAGATATTGGTGCTGCTCAGAACCATCGGTGAAGTGGCTGACCAGTATGGAGATAACGCCTTTGTGGTAGGTGGTTTTGTTCGGGATCTGCTGCTGAAGAAAAAAAACATGGATATCGATGTCGTGGTCGAGGGTGATGGTATCGAGTTTGCCAAGTTACTCGCCGTAGAACTCGGGGCCAGAGTTCGCACCCATGAACGCTTCAAAACAGCCATGCTGGTATTACCCGATGGTTTTAAAATCGATGTTGCCACCGCACGGCTGGAATATTACGAATACCCTGCTGCGCTGCCCACCGTTGAGCTCTCGTCAATCAAACTTGATCTGTATCGGCGTGATTTTACGGTCAATGCCATGGCTGTACAACTCAACCAGGCTCACTTCGGCAAACTGATCGATTTTTTCAATTCGCAAAATGACCTGAAGCAGCGGGCCATAAAGGTTTTACATAATCTCAGTTTTGTTGATGATCCCACCAGAATTTTCAGAGCGGTTCGTTTTGAAAAACGCATGGATTTTATCATTGTCAAGCATACTGCACGGCTGATCAAGAATGCGGTGAAAATGGGGTTCTTTGGCAAAGCTGATGATCCGAGGTTTTTCATCGAACTGAAAATTCTGCTCAACGAAGAAAACGCCATACCTGCCATCGAACGACTCGAAGAACTGGGGTTATTTCCGTTCCTCTGGCCCGATCTGAAGCCGCACCTGAAAATAGATCGTCGATTCAGGCACTATCTCACCCAGACTCACCGTTCTCTTGCCTGGTATAAGCTGCTCTATTTGTCGCGGCCCATTGCTCCCTGGATGGTTTACATACTTGCCATCATGAGACGTTCCCCGGGCAGTGTACTGGCCAACTTCTGCAACAGATTCAAACTGCCATCGAAACAAAAAGAGATGCTGCTCGCCGAGAAAAGTCTGGCAGACAAAACCGCCCATTTCCTGTCTCGTCACATCGATTTGAAAAACAGTGAAATTTATACTGCGCTGGCAAACCTGCAGGATGAAGGCTTGCTCTATCTGCTGGCTATCGCACGAAAGACAGAAGCAAAAAAAATGATTTCCAACTATGTCACCAATATGCGTTCAGAGAAACCTCTCACCAATGGTGGTGATCTAAAAAAACTGGGATACCGTCCCGGCCCTATTTTCAAAAACATATTGCACACGCTCCTCCTGGCGCGACTCGATGGAGATGTCGCCACAAAACAGGATGAGCTTGACCTGGTCACAAAACGATATCCCATCGACAAAACTGATTGAACTCACAACCACACGGTAGAAGAATCTCATGCCCAATATTTCACTTGCTGATCTGGTTATTCAGATCCCCACACTACTCCTGGCACTCACCCTTCATGAGTACGCTCATGGCTATGTCGCTTACCGGTTTGGTGATCCCACCGCAAAAGCGGCCGGAAGGCTGACACTCAACCCTTTGAAACATATTGATCCGATTGGCACCTTGGCCTTTGTGCTGATTAAAATTGGTTGGGCAAAACCGGTTCCGGTTAATCCCGCCTACTTCAGGAACCCCAGACAGGACATGATCTGGGTCGCTCTTGCCGGTCCTGCAACCAACCTGCTACTGGCTGTTGCGAGCGCTGCACTCTTCAAACTTCTTGTAGGGGCGCTGCCTTACCTGCCGAATGTCCAGATTGTTGCTGCCATTATCATTCCGCTTTCCAAAATGCTACTGGCCAGTGTCTGGATCAACCTTTTGTTATGCGTTTTTAATTTGATCCCGATTCCACCGCTTGATGGCGGCCGAATTGTCACTGGTATGCTGCCGGAAAATCTTGCCAGAGGCTACGCCTCGCTTGAGCGTTATGGTTTTATTCTGATCCTGGTACTCGCCTATTTTGGCTTGTTCTCGGTGATTCTGCCAATCATCAATGCGGTCCGGAGTCTGCTGCTCGCCTAAATAAAAGGGCTGGCCCATATGGCCAGCCCCGTGGTCAAGAATATTCTGCGTTTGTTTTTAACTTACGCCATGCTGCTTCAAATGAGGTACGTATTTCTTATCGACTCCTCTGATATGATCGGTGAGCCAACTCATCAGGAATGACATCAAATCCATTGATATCTTATCCTTGCCTTCTTTGAGGTCGCGCTGAATGTCCTGAATCTGTGCGACCAGCTTTGCATGGTGCCCTTTGTGAGCATCACTGTCCGGGTACCCATGTTCCTCAAAGAGCGATTCCTCATACTCAAAATGCGTAACGGTATAGTCTGTCAGACCTGATAGAATCGACATGATCGCCATGTCTCCTTTGCCGGTTTTCATCGCCCGGTGAAGGTTATTGATCATATCAACAAGTTTTTTATGTTGCTTATCGATTTCTTTCAGGCCAAGTTCAAGCCCGGGACCCCAGGTCATCAGATCACCAACGGGCCCGTCTGTTGATGACACGTTTGCGGTATCTAATGAATCCTGTGCCTTTACCTGAAATTGCATGGAGAGATCTCTGAGTTGTGCTGCAATATCGGAAAGCTCTGAGGCGTGATCCTTCACGCCATTGCCCTGGGTGGTAAGGTCGACAGCCACCCTGCTCACATCGGAAATATCCGCGGCAATCTCAGTCGAAACTGTTGAAATCTGGGCCACGTTTTCATTCACCTCACTGATCCCCTGGGCGGCCTGAGTAATATTATTAGAAATCTCAGTGGTGGTGGCACTTTGCTCTTCAACCGAAATGGCAATATCGGCAACAATCGCATCGACCTTGTTGATGACATCGGTAATTTCTCTGATTTCATTGACAGTTTCAGCCGTTGAGCTCTGAATTGATTCGATACTTGAGCGAATTTCTCCCGTTGCCTCTGCCGTCTGTTTTGCCAGCTCCTTGATCTCATTTGCCACCACGGCAAAACCTTTACCGGCCTCCCCTGCCCGAGCGGCCTCAATCGTTGCATTCAAGGCCAGCAGGTTAGTCTGGTCGGAGATCTCGGTAATCGCCTGGGTTACCTTGCTGATTTCATCGGCAGCGGCGCCAAGTGCATCAACCTTCTCAGATGAACTCCCCGCCAGGGCTACCGCATCGTTGGTAATCTGACGTGCCTCCACTGTCTTTTGCGCCACGGCATCCGTTGAGGCGGAAACTTCCTCGGAAGCAGTTGCCACAATATTGACATTGGTCGATGCCTGCTCACTGGCCGCAGCCACCGAATTCATATTCACACTCATTTCCTCGGAAGCGGCGGCAACACTGTTTGCTCTACCGGAAGCTTCTTCGGCACCATTTGCCATCTGCATTGATACTGAAGATAATTCACTGGAGGCTGTCGCCAGATTCATTACCCGGGAGTTCACTTGACCAATCAACTTACTCAGGTTCTCGGCGATCAGATTCAACGATGATGAAAGAACCCCCAGCTCGTCCTTCTGGTCAATATCCAGGTTGTCCCGCATATCACCGGCAGCAATTTTCTCGGCAAAGCCTAATGCCTTTTTTACGACTCCGGTAATCGATCTGCTGATGATAAAGCTCATAAAGATGCCAAACCCCAGTGCCACCACTGAGACACCAATCACAAGCATTCTGAGCCATGAGGCATGTGATTGCATCTCTTCGAGTTTCCGCTCGTTTGCGCCTTCGACAATCTCGCTGGCGTCGTTGAGCCCCTTTTTGACCCCGGCAAGCGAAGGTAATGTTTTATTAACAAAAATCTCCCGAACCTCTGCAAAATAACGATCCCGCTCGCCCTGGTGTTTAGCCAACTGCTGTTGGATTTCTATTGCTGACTCATGCATCTGCTGGTGAGGTAATTCTAGTTGCTTCAATACCGGTACCAGACTAGGCAGCAGCGCTTCAGCCTGCTTTCTGTCCGGTCCATATAACCATTTCCCCAGACTGCACGTTTTATGATCAGTCTTCACATTCAACTCATTGACTCTGCTCTCGATCATCACCTCGGTGACCTTATCCCGCCAGTTGAGATGATCGATTTCCTTCTGCAGCATCAAAGCATTAACCGAGGCCAGAGCAGTCTGATCAACCGCCTCCCCCAAGAGGGTGCGCAACCCGAACCACCCAAGATAACTGATCGTGATAAGCATTAACAGAATCAGACCGAAACCAAAACCGAGCTTTTTGATCATTGATAGATTCTTCCAGGACATGTCAACTCCTTCAATGTAGTATCAAAAAAAGTGGTAATTCCAAACTTATACACCTGAAGTATATACGCTCAATTTTCACATATCAAATCAGTCAGGCTTTTTTTCAAAAACACAAAAAAAACCCGATCCGGCTCAATACCGGATCGGGTTAAATAAGACAGGTATCTTATGTGTTAGAACTTGTAACTGAGACCCACGGTGAGGAACATCGCGGCGGCGTTGGTGAATTCACCGTTGATGGTGCTGTTGCTCACCTCACGTGATTTCTTGTAATCATAAAGGAATCCGACTCCGGCTTCCATTTGTTCATTGATTGCATACCGTCCACCGATTGAGAAGATATAGGCATCTGAATCAGGCAGCTCAAAGCTCAAATGTTCTTCTGGTACCGGATTGGAATCGAAGGCAAAACCAGCCATGACCGTAATGGCATCCGTTGCTTTATAGGTCAAACCAAGACGGAAGGCATCGGTATCATCCCAGTCTTTTGGTACCGGTGAGCCAAAAATTGAAAACAGGACCGGATTGGTAAGCGGGGTTGAATACTGGATATCGAGCTCTTCGTAGGCTGACCAGAAGGTACGATCCCAGGTCAGTTCAACGGTCAGATCATTCCAGGTGTAAGCTGCAGATAGGGCAAGCACAGCGGGTGCGGGCAGGGTTACATTACCATCTGATTCAAAGGTAAAGCTGGTTGGGAAGTTGGTCCACAGTGTGGCATCACCAGAAAGATCCATATCAACTTCTGAACGGTAGGTAACGGACAGATTCAAATCTTCCATCGGTTTGAAAGAAAGCGCCAGGTTATATCCCCAATCAACATCGAACTCACCCTTGAGCTCACGGCTAAAACTTACCCCGGTGGTTGTGGTTCCTCCATTTTTAGCAACGGCCTGGGACATCAGCATCCGAAGACCCGCGGCAACAGAAACATACTCGTTAAACTTGTAGGAAACACTCGGGTTCAACTCAAAAACCTGTAACGAGAACTTCTGTGAATAGGTCCCTGGAAATGGGTCTCTCCAGCGCTTGGCCAGACCAAACGGTGCAGTTACCGCAAAGCCAAAGCGGAAATTGCTGAAATCGGGTGATACCAGAAAAACGGTTGGTAGGAAGAAGTTCTCAGTCTCAGATTCACCGTTAAGTGTCGGTGAACGATTGTCCTCATATTCAATCGCACTCAGGTAAATCCAGGAAAGGTCTACTTCCGTCATCCATCCGTCACCAGCCCACGCCATATTTGCCGGGTTGAAGTAGCTAATATCAGCACTCGTAGAAGATGCGACATTTGCACCAGACTTGGCGGTCGAATCAACTGACTGCTCCGGAATTCGATACCCTGATGCAAAGGCAGAACTCGCTGCGAATACTGATGCCAGAGCCAAAACAGAAAGTGTTTTTTTCATTCGTCTCTCCACTCGTTGAATATTCAACCAAACCGAAATTCTCCCTATTCCTGGAATGGCAGTTAAATTCCGTCTAAAGGACGGATTTATTACGCGATATTGCTTCCACCGTCATATAAATACCGCTTGATCTTGTGTGTTGCGGTTTTAATAAACGGTTCTCTTCGTTCATATATTTCTGCAAGTTTAGACGCTTTTGGAAGACTCGAATTGACCTCCTTGCGCATCTTCTCCATCAGGGTTTCAATATACTGTTTACGCTGCAGCCGGCTCTGGCCCTCGGTTGCCTCGTCGATACTTTCATAATCTGGATAAATCCAGGCAGCTAGTTTGCCATTATTATCGACAACCAGTGACTCAACAACCCAGTGATACGCATTGAGTCGGTGTTCAATTACTTCCGGATAAACATTTTCACCATTAGCCAGCACAATCACGTTTTTCGATCTACCTTTGATATGCAGGTTACCCAGTTCATCGATCAAGCCAAGGTCTCCGGTAAAAAGCCAGCCATCCGAAGATATGGTCTCGCTGGTGGCATCGGGGTCGTTATAATATCCGTTCATGATGTTTGGACCGCAGGCACAGATTTCTCCGACACCGGTGTCCGGATCCGGCGAATCAATCCTCACTTCAACACCAGGTATTGGCTTGCCTGCAGAGCCAAGCGCAATCGTTTTGTCTCCGGCCGGTCCACCGGCAATCAGCGGTGCTGATTCCGTGAGACCATATCCCACCAGGTAAGGAAAATCTGATTCGATCAAGAACTGTTCAACATCAGGATTCAAAGAAGCACCGCCTACACCCATCAGGACCAGATTACCGCCAAAAAAATCAAGCAGTTTCTTGCCGATCTTCCGATAGATAAATTTTCGTCCCGCTTTATATTTGCAAATCGTTTTGAGCAGACGACTCTTCTCAATCTTGGGCAATACTCGCTTCTTGTAAATTTTCTCCAGTACCAATGGTACCGCAAAAATGGCAAATGGCTTCTCGTAAGCACACAAGTTTTGCAATATTGCCGGAGTCGGTGTTTTTCCGGCATAGGCAATTCTCGCCCCCATCAGCAGTGGCAGTACAAACCCTGTGGTGAACTCATACGTATGAGACATGGGCAGGATGGAGAGAAACACCGAACCGGGTTTCACCTCCAACAAACCAGATGCAGCGTAGGCGTTAGATGTCAAATTCTTGTGACTTAACATCACTGCTTTGGAAAAGCCTGAGGTACCCGAGGTGTAAAGGATTGATGCGAGATCCTCTTCACCGACTTCAGGAAACTCAGGCGCTTCATCAAGCGCCAGCTTCTCCCGGTAGTCGGCAAGTGCCTCAGAGAGAAAATCGGAATAAAGCGTTGCCTGAAGCAGTCCCTCGGCACTCTGGTAATCATCAAGGCTGACCACCGTCGCGATCGGTTCACCACGGTAATCATAAATCTTGTCCATCTGACGTTGGGTAGTGAACAGGACTTTTACGTTCATCTCATTGAGGATATGATGAACATCCGCCTCGGGCAGATCTGGCAGGATTGGCACGCCAACGGCTCCAATTCTTACGGTTGCAAGGTAGGCGGTCCCCCAGTTATGAGAATTCTCGGCTAGTATCGCAATATGATCGCCTTTGCGCACCCCTTCCTGGTACATTCGGGTCGCTAAAGCACAGATCCGGTCGTGGAACTCTTCGTAGGTAATGGGCTCTTCCTGGGCCATGCCAATTGCAGCCAGATCACCAAACCTGGCTTTGCTTGAATCGATTATATAATTCAAGGTCATTCGAACTGCTGGCCCATCAGTCATAAAGATTCCCCGATAATTTGGAACCATGGCCTCCAAGCCTCTGCTAGGCCATAGAAAAAACAAGCAAAACCCCGCAATATGAGCGTGAGTATATTACACAATCGTTAAAATTTGGTCAATTAAAAGCACCGTGACACTACGATCTGGGAAAAATAGTTGCACGCTCCAGCGTCGATAGTTCTTGACAAGAAAAAACTGAACAGATAACTAATAAATTAATGATTGTTATTTTTAATAGTTACGTATTTCTTAACCTGATGTAATGGGTAAAAAAGCTCCACATATCGTCCGCACCTGTCTTTTATTAGGATTCGTAATCCTGCTTTCTCTGGCATCGGTCGTAGAGGGTGTTCCGATTCTAAAGGATCAGAAAAAGACTCCTGTTTCTACAGTCAAAACAAAAGTTTCAAGAAGCGTTGTTCAAACCCTGGGCAGCTATAATGACATTTCGGCTGCCAAAAGAAGGACCACTACCTCTATATCAAACCGGTCGCGCCTCACGGCGATTTCAGCCAGGAGCGTCATTATCATTGATGCAATTTCGGGCAAGACCATTTACGCAAAAGCTCCTGACTCAAAGCGTCAGCCTGCCAGCACCATTAAGGTACTGACCGGTATCCTGGCGATTGATCTGCTTAAAAATAACCAACGCGTCGGAATCAGTAAGAAAGCAGCACGCCAACCTCGCTCCAAGATTTATCTGGACACCAAGAAGACCTATCTGGCTGATGACCTGATTAACGCGGTGCTGCTCTCCTCAGCCAATGATGCCAGTGTCGCGTTGGCTGAAAAGATCTCCGGAAGTGAGGCTTCTTTTGCCAAACTGATGACCGAACGAGCTCGTCTTTGGGGTGCCCGGAATACCACCTGCCGAACCGCGTCAGGCCTCACCGCCCGAGGGCAGAAAACAACCGCCAGGGATCTGGCGATCATTTTTCGTAAAGCAATGAATGACAGAGAATTCGCCCGCAGGATGAAGCGTACAACCACGCGAACATCTTATGGTAAAACTTTACGCAACCACAATAAGGCGCTCTGGCAGGTTGATGGTACATTGGCCGGTAAAACCGGCTACACAAATGCAGCACGCCAAACCTATGTGGGAAAATTTAAACGAGGCAATGATGAAATTATTGTCGCTCTGCTCGGTAGTGAAACCATGTGGACTGATCTAAAAAAACTGGTTTCTTATGGGTTCAGAAAAAAACAGCAGATCAGGATCGCAGAAAATCGGACGCACCCCAATATTGCTCAGGCACTACTGCAATAGTACTCCACAGCAAAATACAACAGCCAGAAAACAATTACTTCAGGAGCCAACGAGACGAGCCCCGGACTGTCTCAGCCCCTAGATGCTCCCTGCACACAATCCAAAGCGGTCACATTACCGCACGTCAATTCGTCATGCTCCAACGATCTACTAGAGAGTAAGGCGGTGTGAACAACAAAAGGATAACGCTCGCTAGAGTCTAATACCCTCAACAGGTTGATCCGGAGTCAAATGGTCCTTCACTGCTCCGACAATTTCCTGTCGTGAAAACGGTTTGGCCAAAGTTGTGGTATTACCCAGATAGCCGGCCACCTCAAGGTAACGTTCTTTGGAAATCTTTCCCCCTGCCGAAATCGCAATCACCGGCAGATCAGGGACAATCTTCTTCAACTCAAGTATGGTATCCAGCCCATCCTTCACAGGCATGACCATGTCAGTAATCACAAGATCCATCGGTTTCGAATGGAATTGGGCCAACCCTTCCTCACCATCATGAGCGGTCACCACTTCATACCCCTCATCCTGCAGGATCTGTGTCAGAATACTCAATGTCGACTCATCATCATCAATAATTAAGATTCGCTCCACTTCCAAACCTCTCTTGCTTTTTTTTACTGTTCATCGTTTTTAATTATACAGCTTTTTCACCATTTTCAAGTAGAAAGCTCATCCATCACGCTTTTCTGCCAAATACCTTTTCAACGGTCAGGGTAATTGCACCATAATCTGCTTCCACCAGTCCTTTAAGCAGATATGGTTTGCCACTGCTTAATTCATGGGCATGAGCCCGATAAACTGCAGGGAAAAAGGTCGTTTCAATCAGACCGGTTTCATCTTCAAAAGTGAGAAACTCCATCACCTCGCCCGTTTTGGTGGAGACCATTTTCCCGGTCAGAAGCCAGCACATCACGCACACGGTGCTGCCAACGTGATCCTTCAACGATGCTGCCTTGATGGCCTGAACACGACTGCCGATCAAGTCAATGAGACGAATCGGATGTATCGTGCTCAAAAAACCAAGCGCCCGATACTCAGCCCGCAATAGTTCCCGCTCATCATGTCGTGGCAATATGGGTGGGGCGATTCGCGGTGCCTCAAACAATGATCGACGACGGTCCTTGTTTTGACACAGGGTGCCACCAGCGGCCTGCCAGAGCAGCTCATTACGTTGTCTTGCTGGTTCCAGTTCATCACATGCTCCCGCATTAATCAAGGATCTCAGTTCATGTTCTGCCGGTTTTACCCGGTTAACAAAATCATCAAACCCGCTGAAGAGCCGTTGTTCCCGTTGGGCAAGAATTGTTGTCACACTCTCGAAGGACAGCTCTCGAACAGCCTGAAGACCAACCCTGATCACACTTTCTTGTCCCTGCCAGCAATAGTTGCTCTGGTTCACATCGGGTGGGATAATTTCTATCCCCATCCTTCTGGCCTCTGAGACATAGGCAAATGTTGAGTAAAAGCCACCTTGGTTAGAGATCACCGCTGCCATGAACTCCGCCGGATAATGACGCTTCAAATAAGCTGCCTGGAAAGAAACTCTAGCGTATGAGGCTGAGTGCGGTTTGCAGAATGAGTAACCACTGAAACTCATCATCATCTCCCAAATCCGTTCAATCTCAGGTTCTCCGATTTCCTGTTTTCGACAGCCGCTGAAAAATTGATCCCGATAGTCATGGAGTCGTCGTTCACGGTCTTTTTTGGACATTACCTTGCGCAGACCATCCGCTTCCGCATGACTGAAATCAGCCAGGGCAACCGCTACTCGTGAAACATCTTCCTGATAAACCATCAGACCAAAGGTCTCATCAAGCACGCGTTCAAGCGCAGGGTGCAGTGGGTCCCAGGCCCCTCCGTGTAACCGGCGCACATACTCACGGACAAATTCATTGGCGGCCGGACGGATGATCGAAGACTGGATCACCAGTTGTTCGAAATCCCCGGTACCCGCCTTTTTCTGTAACAACCGCATGGCAGGGCTTTCGATATAGAAACAGCCCATGGTACGCCCCTGGCTCACCGACTCCTGGGTTGGAACATCATCCTCCGGCTCCCATTGATGTTCAGAGAAACCCACACCGTTGATCCTGACATTCTTGATGGCATCCCTGATTACGCCAAGACTGCGATTACCAAGCAGATCGATTTTCACCAGCCCTGCCTGTTCGGTACCATCTTTTTCCCATTGAATAATCCGCACCCCTTTCGGTGAACGTTCGACCGGCACATAATCAGCGACCGCGGTGGGAGTAATAACCACTCCCCCGGGATGTACGGACAGATATCTCGGCAGGCCGATCAAGCCGGAGGCGAGCTCTATTATTTCCGGCCAGGGTGGGGAAAAGTCCTGATCTTTTAAAGCGGGCAACTGGGAAATCTGGTTGGTGAGTTGTTCATCATCTCTACGAAAAAACCACGGCAGTCGCTTGGTCATCCGGGATATTTCATACCCCGGCAGGCCAAAAGCCCGGGCCGTCTCACGTATCGCCATCCGTGGTTGGAAAAAGACATGATTGCACACCATGGCCGCCCGGTCACCAAAAGTTTCAAGAACATCATCAAGGACCTGATCCCGCTCATCCCAGGCAAAATCGATATCGATGTCTGGCGGATCACTCCGCCCCGGATTCAGAAAACGCTCAAAATAGAGATTGTAGCGAATGGGGCAGACGTTGGTTACACCCAGACAATAGGCAACCAGAGAAGCCGCGCCTGACCCTCGTCCGCAAACACGCCGTGTGACTCTGCGACCGTCGGTTTGTCGGGGATGTACAATATCCCTGACGACGAGGAAATAAGAAGAGTAGCCCATCTCTTCAATGACACGCAGCTCATGCTCAAGACGCTCAACAACGGATTCACTCAGATCATCACCATACCGATTCCGGGCTCCCCGATACGCTTCCTGACGCAATACCTGGTGAGCCGAATAGTGGTGCTCGGGTTCCCAGGGAGGCATCACGATGCCAAATTCCGGTCCACTGAAGCTGCACATCTCCGCAATCTCTGCAGTTGCCCGGATCACTTCGGGCCACATTGCGAACCGCTGACGATAGACCGCAGGCTCCTCCAACACCGGCAATACCTCTGTGACTCTCGGAGATACTTTCCTGTCCAGGACCGTTTTTTCACGGACCGCCTCCAATAGCTGGTAGAGACGAAAATCATCCCGTGTTCCCAGACAACTGTCAGGTGTCGCGACGGCAGGAATATTGTTTCTTTGAGCGGCCTCCCGCAATCTGCTGCCCGGTTCAGTCGGTCGGTTTCCCACATCTGCGACAACCGAGATTTGCTTTTCCCTGAGTTTCTCTATCAGTGTTTGGTCTTTCACCAATACAATCAGCCCATCGAACCGCTCCGGCCCCAGCTCACTTACCCGATCGATACTTCCCCGTTTATTGTCGGTAAGAAGGTTACACAGGTTTCGATAGCCAATGGGATCCTGCACCAGACAACACAACTCCCTGCCCGCAGGATCCCCCCCTAGCTCAGCCCCGATTATTGGCTTGAGATCAAACCGTCTGCAACTATTGATAAAGGACCAGAGCCCGTAAAGATTGCCCGTATCGGTCAGGGCAAGTTGCTGATAGCCATACTCCCTGGCTTTTCTGCACAATGTTTCGGGTGAAGCGGTGCCTGTCTGCAGGGAATAATATGAGCGTACCCTGAGGGGAATCATGATCTCTGTCGCCCGGTGTAAATACTTACTGGAGCCATGCCTGACTGGCAAACCGAAGTGAGTCCACCCCAAATTGTTTGCGGACAAGATCCATTGCCGCCATCAGTCTCTGCTGCCGCTGCTGTTTTTTATCGGTAGCAGCAAACAGGGTAAGTTGACGTGAAGCCGCATGCAGCCGGCTACACGTCAAAATACAACTGCGTACTCTCGTACGTCGGTTCCAGGCTCGTTCGAGAGCCAGCAAGGCAAGCGTACGCAAGGTGTCCTCATCTGATACGCCGTGTTTCACAGACGCCTGTCGCACAACCAGACTGCCATCAGAATAATTCAACTGAAGGGCAAGCCGCCTGCCTACCAGCTGATCTGTTCGCAATTTCATGCCAATGCGTACGGCAAGCGCGGTAACAATACCCTCAATCACCCGCTTCTCCGCCGTATCATCAGCCAAAACATGGTGTTCACGCACAACCCGGTCTCGATGCCTGCAGTACGGTCGAATTCTTTCCTGATCAACACCGTGACTGATGTTGTGCAGCGTTTCTCCCCGTTTGCCAAATACAGAAAAGAGTTGGGCATGATCGAGTGTGGCCAGCTGACCGACTTGTGTTATATTGAATTCATTCAGGCGCGCCATCTCCTGGGAGTCGATACCGGGAAGTAACCGTACTGAAAGGGGGGCCAAAAAAGATGCCTCCTCCCCCGGCGAAACAAAATACTCTCCTGCCGGTTTCACCAGTCTTGACGCTACCTTGGCAACCAGTTTGTTGGCCGCAACACTCCAGATCGGATCGATGCCGATTTTTTGTTGGGCCTGCTTGCGAAGACGCCAGCCGACATCAGGAGGAGCACCAATCAACCGATGTGTACCGGTAATATCGAGAAACAGATGCCCATCCCCGTTACCCGACTCAAGCAAAGGAGAGAACATCTGCGCTTCGCGGACAAAGGCGTGCATCACTTTATGATACAGTTCAAACCGGGGTGGCAGTATTTGGGCACGGCGACAGAGGCGAGCCGCCTCACGCAGAGCCATCCCCTTGCGCACGCCATCACCATACGCTTCCTCACTCATGTCATACACAACCGCACGAGCCGCCTGCAACGGCGAAATGATCAGTGGTTTCTCCGCCAGGCCCGCGTCTTGAATACGCTCGGCCGCCACCGCAAAATCAGCAACGTTCATATGCAGAATAAACCGTTCTCTCGTCATGATTTCCGCAACGATGCACTTTGCTTAATCACCTGCGCGAGCACTTGTGCATTTCTCGGCGCCTGAGCACCGACATGATTATTAAAAAAGAGAATCCCACGCGTTGCCTGTCGGGCAATCTGGAGCAGATGTTTGTCACACCATTGCTGGAGTTCGTGCTGCTGGTAGTTGTAGTCAAATTTCTTCTGCATATTGCCGCTCAACCACCCTTTCTTATTGCGGCCATGAAAGCGTACATAGAAAAGTTCCGGGTTGGTTACCACATCAAGACAGGGAAACAATCCGGCAATATCAGGTTCGTCAACGGTTACCAGTGTCACCTTTCGTCGCTCCAATTCAGCAAATACCGAGTCAACCGCCCAGGAGGCGTGTCTGAACTCAACGGCAATCGGCAGCCCGGCCAGTCTATCCAGGAGTTCCGCGAGAAAATGCCGGTTGTTGATCGTTCGATCAAAATCAGGAGGAAGCTGTACCAGAACAGCCAGCAATTTGTCGGCCAGCGGCGCAATTCCCTTCCGATACTGCTGCAATTGATCACGCCAGTCGTGATCCCGTTCATGGGTCATCGTTCGAGTCAGTTTTGCCGCGAACAGCAGGTGATCGGGAGCCGCATCAGCCATTCTTCTAAGCGGTTCTACGCGAGCCATCTGGTACCAGGTATAATTAAGCTCGACAACAGAAAAGTGGCGGCCGTACAGCGCAAGCATTGCTGAAGATTTTGTCCCCGCCGGATAAAACCCGCTATCAATCCATTCTACATAAGAATAACCGCTTGTGCCGATCAAGCATCGACAGGCCGCACCCTGACCAGCGGAGAACGTACACACTTCACTCGTCTCATAGCGCACTGTTTCCATGGCCGAAACACTCAATTATCATTGAGAAAACAGAGCGTTTTCTCCTCGAATCACCCCAACAACCTTGCCTTGTACAAGCAGTTCATTGAAGCGATACCGCACCACCTGGTAATGACGATTTGCCGGATGAAGCTCAAGGCAGTCCTGACCACGATAAAATCGCTTCACCGTTGCCTCTTCATTCTGGATCAACACCGCAACAATCTCCCCATCTTCTGCATACTGACGAGGTTCGCAGATCACCAGGTCGCCATCGAGAATTCCTGCCTCACACATTGAATCGCCCATGATTCGCAGACAGAAGAGGTTCTCCCCATGAAACATCCGGTCGTCTACAACGACAGACCCATCCCACTCCTGCTGTGCATACATGGGCAGCCCGGCGGTGATCTGGCCGATGATGGGCAGCTCTCGCCCCCGCGGAGTTGCCGGCTTTTTCTGGTCAGGAGGTACCAAACGTACGGTTCTGCTATAGCGCCCGGTACGTTCAATAATCCCCTTCTTTTCCAACTGCCCGAAAAGCTGAGCCACCGCATTATGGCTTACCCCCAGGTCAGCGGCAACCTGTCTCAAGCTGGGTGTCTTACCCGTTTGCGCCAAACGCTTCTGCAAATAATCAAAAAGATGCTGCTGCTTTGTTGTCAGATTCATAAACGCCCCTATGTATATGTACATTTAAAAATGTACCACCGAAATCCCCAAATGTCAATGTACATAAATGCTCATATCCTGGAAAATCGATTCGAAAATTATTGAGAAAAACGGGTAGAAACCAGCTTGATGCCGAGGATGACAAAAAGTGTACCACTGATCTTCTTCAGCAGACGGGAGGAGGATGAGGATTGTGAAAACCGCTGAGAGAAAAAGGCTGAGAAAAAGGCAAGTAACAGACACCAGATCGTCCCTGTGCAAATAAAGACAGCACCGAGAATCATGAATGAGAGCGGTTTATTGGTACTGTCAGGAGAAATAAACTGAGGAAGAAAGGCCAGGAAGAAAACGGCAACTTTAGGATTCAACACATTGGTCAACACCCCTTGTCGGAAAATTTTTCGAGAGACAACCGGGGAGCCAATTCGAGATTGCTCTTGCTGATCAGTTGTTTGATCGGTGATCATCTTGAAACCCTGCCAGACAAGATACACACAACCAATCACTTTCAGCACCAGAAACGCATACGCTGAAGTTGCCAGGATTGCCGAAAGACCAAAGGCCCCCAGCGTGGTGTGCACAAGGGCACCAGTACTAATACCCAGGGCAGCTGCGACACCTGCAACTCGACCCTGAGCAATACTTCGACCAATGATGTATAGAGAATCAGGACCGGGGTAGAGGTTCAACATAATCCCTGCTCCGACAAAAAGGGCAAAGTTTTCAATACCGAACATGGTTCGCCAGCCCCCTCGTGGTAGCCCTACTTTCGTGCCAGCTCGTCTCGAACCGCTTCGCCAAGCTGCTGGAAGGTGTAGGGTTTTTTAAGAAAGCTCCCGGCTCCCATGGCCAAGGTTGCATCGATATCACCACTCTGCGAAAAGCCACTGGTAAGCAACACTTTCTGAGCCGGGTTCCGGGAATGAATCCCCTCATAGGTTATGCGACCATTGATCCCGGGTGGCATCAGCATGTCCAGAAGTACCAGGTCAACCACCTGCTTCTCCAGATATTCTATAGCTGCTTCTCCCGAGGACACGAGAAACACATCGTAGCCGAGTTCAGCCAGGATGTTTCCGGCAATCTCCCGCTGCAGCCCCTCATCATCGACGACCAATATCGAACCACTGCCTCGAATATCCTCACTTGAACTCTCACCTTCTACTACGGGATCGGGCAACTCGTCTGAAATCGGCAGATATACAGTGAAGATGGATCCATCAGAGGTGGTATCAACCGTGATCCGACCGTGGTGCTCCTGGATGATATTCCAGGCGATGGCCAGCCCGAGACCGCCGCAGCCGGTCTGCTCTTTCTGTTCTCCGGGCTCACGATAATGGAATGGTAACAGCAGTCGTTCCAGATGCTCCTGCTCTACCCTCGCTCCATCTCCCTGTACGGTAATCACTGCATAAAGTGCGTCATTCAATCCCTGAATCCGTTGGTCGGTGGAGTGGCCATCTTTTAGTTCGGTGGAAATCTGTACTACACCAGCCTGACTACGGCACTCCAAACGATTGATAATCAGGTTTGAAATTGCTTTCTGCAACGGCAAAGATGCACACCTGATATAAACTTTCTCGTGACACAACTTCACCTCAAACTGAAAACTCCGGGATTCATTATTATGTCCTGTTACATTAACGTGTTGCAGACAGTTTTCAACCAGAACATTAAGCTCATGAAACTCCCAGGTCTGGGCTGTTCCCTTCGACAAAAGCAAGAGATCATTAACGATTCCGACTGCCCGTTCACCTGCCGTTCTCATCGCCTGCAGTGGTTCTTTGAGTCCGGAGTCATCGGGCAGCTTCCTGAGCAGAAGATCAGGGTAGCTGAAAAGACCGGCCAGGACGTTGTTCAAATCATGGGCAATCGCTCCTGCCATCGAACCCGCCGTGGCCATTTTCTCAGACTGAAGCAACTGGTTCTGCATTTGACGCATCTCTTCAACGGTTTCTTCCAGTTGCTGATTCTTTTGTGCCAAGTCCGCCAACATTTCTGTTTTAGCCTGTGTTGCCGCCTCTGCTGCCATTTTCTCTCGTTCGGCCTGTTCCCTGCGAGTTCGTTCCGTCATATCAGCGACATACCCCTCAATTGCGCAGATACTGCCCTGCATATCTCTGACAGTATGGGCCGATAGTGAGGCGGGGAAAATAGAACCGTCTTTTCTTTTAAAATTCAGTGGATAATCTCTGATTCGATCGTTCTTCTCCAGTGCAGTCAGTATGGTCGTTCGATCTTCGAGGTTCTCGTACACCTGGGTTGAATCGGTCACCAGCTCAAGCATTTCCTCAACGGAATCATAGCCCCCCATGGCGGCAAGGGAAGGATTTATGTCCTCAAATTTACCGGAGGCGTCAACCCGGTAGATACCACCCACGGCGGTCATAAACAGTGCCCGATATTTACTTTCCGCCTCAGTGATGTCTTTCAGGGTATTGATTCGTGATAGAGCATTGTTAATCAACCGGTCAAGACTCCGGGCAAACTCCCGATTTACCGGGGTTATCTGAAGTTCATCCTGATGATCCTCAAAGACGATGACATCCAGTACCTGATCTCCTTCTATCAGAGGCACAAAGAGCAATACACTATCACCATCCTCTGCCACCCCCCCCGCTTGATTCATTTTTGGCTCAGGATCAATGACCATCTGGCCGGACAGGAGCTGGGTGATCTGCTCTTCATCCAACCGCTCAGCATAACTCTGATACAGACCGGATCGATTGTATAATGAATCGCGATCAAAAATTCCGACACACTTACCGGCTAACTGCGTTTCAACCACTTCAACAATTACCCGAATTATTTCATCTTTATTCAACGCACCCGCGAGCTCCTCTCCGATCCGGCTCAACTCGTTTAGCTTTTCGATGTATCCTTTTATCGTATCAATCAGCGCATTTACCTGGTGGGCACAACTACCCAGTTCATCCTGTATACCAACAGGATCAACCCGGGCCAGAAAATTACCCTGCTGGGCACTTTTTAAGGCGTAGCCAATGGCAGAAACCCGTGGCACAATCAAGCGATCAACAATGGATGCCGCCGCAAGCGCAGTAATGATTCCAATCGTTCCAACCAGCAGGAGGTAGAGCGTGGGGGTCATCGGCGGGGAAGACGATCCGAATGGACCGAAACCGAAAAGCAGAAGTGCGCCGCCAGCCAGACAGGTCTCAAGTACCAGCATGACCAGGAATACTTTAAGTGTGATTGATTGGCCTAGTTTACGCAGGTACAATATTTAATAACCCCTGTTTTCTTATGAACCTGGCTTATTACAATGAAACCTGATCAGGTTGAATTGAAAACGTTCCCGCCTCAATTTCTCTATCCATTTCTTTCAGGGACTGTCTCATCTGTTTGAGCGCCTGACGTATGCGGTTTTCATTTTCCACCAGTGCCAGCCGGAGATACCCATCCCCTTCTTCGCCAAAACCGGCTCCCGGTGCCAGAGCGACATTTGCCCGCTCCATCATCTCAACAGAAAACTTGATTGAACCCATTTTATCGTAGGGAGCTGGAATTTTTACCCAGAGAAACATCCCGGCTTTGGGCACCTCCACCTGCCAACCCATCCGCTCCAGTCCCTCGCATAGCACATCACGGCGTTTCTGGTAAACCTCCACCTGTTCAGCTATGTCATCATCGCAATCACGCATCGCCACTATTCCGGCCACCTGGATCGCGGAAAAGATCCCATAATCGTAGTATCCCTTGATTCGGGCCAAACCATTTATAATGTCAGGATTCCCCACACAATAGCCCAGTCGCCAACCAGCCATGTTATACGATTTAGAAAACGATCCAAATTCGACAGCTACATCCGTTGCCCCCTCAACTTCCAGTAGACTGGGTGCGGAGTAACCATCATAGGTTATTTTTGCATAGGCAAAGTCATTGATCACCATGAAATTATAACGACGGGCATATTTGACCACTTCGGAAAACAGCTCCTTGCTTGCCAACGTACCGGTCGGGTTATGCGGGAAATTGAGCATCACCAATTTCGGTGGAGGATACAGAGACTGGCACATGGCCACAATTCGCTCGAGAAATTGCTCTTCCGTACTCAGCGGTATCCGCAAAACATTTGCCCCGGCAATAACCGCAGCATAGACATGAATGGGAAATGCCGGCGCCGGTACGAGCACGGTGTCACCCGGACCAAGAAGCGCCAGGCACATATGAGAGATGCCTTCTTTGGAGCCAATGGTGCAGATCACATCATTTTCACCGGTCAAGGAAACGTTATAATTCCGCCCATAGTACAGCGCTATCTCCCGTTTGAGGTTTTTCATACCACCGGCCACCGGATATCGATGACTTTTGGGATCAGCTGCAACCTCACACAATTTTTCTGTGACCGGTCCTGGTGCTGGATCCACGGGATTCCCCATACCCAGATCGATAACGTCATCTCCTTTCCAGCGTTTCTCCATTTTCATTTTGTTTATCATGCCAAAAAGATACGGAGGAAGCTGGCCCATTCTTTCTGCAAACCGAACTTTAAAACTTTCACTCATGATTTTCACTCAAACCCGGTGTATTGAATGTTTCTTCTGGGAATCTGATTCGCGAACGAACTACTTACTGAACCTCGTCTAACGGGTCCATTCTTCAAAGTTTCAGCACGGAAGTCAACAAGATTAGCAATGGTGGCGGAGAATGATCAACCGAGACAGCTGTTGGTCAAAAAGAAATCGGGCTGTCTCACCACGTATGGCAGAGACAGCCCGTTGAGCCTAAAATAGCGCAGATTTTTGCTCAGATTTGCCGGCAGAGTCGACCAAACCCCCCGGGAATCGTACCTGAAGACCAGAAGGATCTGCCATGCTTGAAGTCAACAAACCAGTAACCACCTGGTGTTCTCTGAGCTGCTACAAAAATAAACGGCTGTTCCCGACTGAAGTTTGTATTGAGATGCAGCCCTTTTTCGTTTGGCTCTGATTCCATAAGAGACATCGCTTCCTCAAGTGATGGTAGACGCCAGTCTGAGTAGCCGGCGAAGCGTTTATCATTGAGCTCATTTATTTTTCTGTGCATGGACCGAATTGAGGTAATATCGATACCCTCGCGCTGCCACATCAATCCGGTACGCTGATCAACGAGGGTCCGTGAACCACTGTCTTTCAGGTGATTGACAAACGACCCGGAAGGATTGACTTCTGCATCCCAGAAATTCCATTGCCGAATAGTCGATTGAACCTCATCATCGCTGAGCGTGGTCTGGTTGGATGGGAGCAGCACGGCATCATCGGTGGTGGGTATTTTATCCCATCGCGGTAACCGTGGTCCCATATCTTCAACAACACGTTTTTCGTGCACGGGGTGAACCAGGCTCTGATCACCATCATCCAGAACGTTATTGATCAACCATTTTTGAATATCGTTATCAATAGCGTAACTGCGTTCAAAAAACGCAGCCTCGCCCTGTTTCTTAACACAATCCCGCACTAGGTGCTGAGGTGCGTCAATTTCTGCCACAATTCTGGCGTGCTTTACCCCTCGTTCCATCAAGCAGAGTTTAGGGTCATCACCCCAATTATCGACAAAAAAGTAGTAAATACGCTCACCATTGTTTCTGACCCGTTCACGACCTCCCCAGGACTCGAATGTTCCAAATGTGAGATCCGGTGTCATTTCCCAATCGATTGAATTAATGACCTGGTTGCCAACTTTTAGATTATGAAACATTCCCATATACGACTCCTTACGCTCCTGATTTAAACACTGACTGTGTTTTTTTCCCCTGCATCTGTTCGCCTGTTTAAAAGACTGTTATAATGAGTAACAGGACCCTACTATTGTAATACTGATTATAATAATCATTATCAAAATGTCCAAAAAAATTGCCCCCGCCCACTATTCAGCAGGAAAACCTCTGCCGCTTGGTACCTCGACAACTGAGCAAGGTATCAATTTTGCACTCTTTTCCCGCCACTGCTCTGGGGTAACTCTGGTGTATACTGATAATGTGAGCAGCCCTGAACAGAATAGTTTATGTGAAATAGCACTCGATCCAGTTATTAACAAAACAGGTGATATCTGGCACATTTTGATTCATGATGCTGAGTCGGTAAACTACTACGGGTACCGAATTTCTGGTGAGTCTGACCTTGATGCGGGGATTGTCTTTGAACCCGGGCTCCTGATGCTCGATCCCTATGCCACGAGTCTGATTTCCTGGCGCTGGGGCAGTGAACCACCATCTCGGAACCTGCCTCGCTGCCGAATAGTTAAAGATCAACCATTTGACTGGGGTGACTCACAGCCCCCCAAAACCCCACTCGCCGATACGATTATCTATGAACTCCATGTCAGAGGTTATACCAGGAACCCGAACTCAGGGGTCAAACATCCGGGTACTTACCACGGCCTCAGCCAAAAAATACCGTATCTCAAGAGTTTGGGAATTACTGCCGTTGAGCTGATGCCAATTACCGAATGGGATGAAACCGACAACCGATTTTTCCACCCGGTGACCGGTGAAAAATTACTCAATTACTGGGGCTACAACCCGTTGAGTTTCTTCAGCCTTAAATCAGGTCTTGCCGCAGATCCCTCTGATGCCCGGACAGAATTCAAACGCATGGTAAAAGCCTTTCATGACGCTGGCATTGAGGTTCTGCTCGACATGGTTTACAACCACACTGGAGAAATCGGCTATGATGGGATCACCTCAATGTATCGGGGAATCGACAATCCGATTTATTATCTGCTTGATTCAAATGATGCGTCCTATTTGAACTATTCAGGATGCGGAAACACCATCAACTGTAATCATCCTGTTGTCTCTGATCTGATTCTTGACTCTTTGAGATTCTGGGTTCAGGAAATGCGTATTGACGGCTTCCGGTTTGACCTTGCGGCAATCATGAGCAGGGGGCCAGCCGGTTCGGTATTGCCAGATCCACCGCTGCTCCAAAGAATCGCCGATGACCCACTCCTGCAGGACACAAAAATCATCGCCGAGGCCTGGGACGCTTCAGGACTTTACCAGGTAGGGCATTTTTCAGAAGACCCCCGGTGGCTGGAATGGAACGGCAGGTTCAGGGATGAAGTACGATCGTTCATGCGGGATCAGCCTGACACAACTCGACGTTTAGCCACCAGAATTGCCGGTAGCTCTGATCTTTACCAGGACGAAGGCAAATCACCATTGAACAGCATCAATTTCGTTACCTGCCATGACGGTTTCACACTCTACGATCTGGTCAGTTTTAACGCAAAGCAGAACTATCTTAACGGTGAACAAAACCGAGACGGAGAGAACCATAATGAAAGCTGGAACAGTGGTGAGGAAGGGCTTGATGTATCTGAAGAAGTGCTATTCATGCGCCAACGCAGGATGAAAACCTTTGCTGCTCTTCTACTTCTTTCTCAGGGCATCCCGATGATCACGGCGGGTGATGAGTTCTGCCGCAGCCAAATGGGCAATAACAACAGCTGGTGTCAGGATAATGAGACCAGTTGGCTCGACTGGTCTCTGGCCCGTAAAAATGATGATATGCTCAGCTTTTTCAGACGGTGTATCACACTGAGAAAAAAACACCGGTTGTTCAGACGAACGGCATTCTTTGCAGCTTCAGACCACTCACCGCTCGATCATGATATCTTATGGTTTGATGCATCGGGAGATCACGCTGACTGGGCACCCGACCGGCGGGAACTCGGTTTTCACCTGAGCGGCAGGTTGACCGCAGAATCTGATTTCTTTATCATAGTTAATGGCAGCGCGCATAATCAAGTAGAGTTCTCTCTGCCAAAAACTGTCCCGCACCTTTTTCAAGCACAATGGAACAAAATCATCGATACCAGCCAACCACACCCTGATGATTTTGTTTCCATTGATCAGGCAGCAAACGTTAGCCCCGAAGCATCGATTCCAGTTCCCCCCATGTCGCTGGTAGTAATTCAGGGCCAGCCTCGCAACGAAGTGTACTAGACAAATGGAAAAAACTACCTTGTACTTCCTGGGAGACTCTCTCATCGATTTTGCTAATTGGCCGGCCCGGCTCCCTGAATTTCAGGTTTTCGATTCAGGCATTCCCGGTGAACGTGCTGAAGAGCTCCTTCACCGGGTTCAACGTGGGAACCCTTCAATCGACCCCGATGTGATAATCCTGATGATTGGAACCAACAATATCGCCATGCTCAACAGCGATTTTATCTGGGCGATCGAACATACGATCACCATACTCAAGACGCATTATCCCAAGGCTTCACTGATCCTCACCAGTCTTCTTCCCTACCGTATCCCCGGCCTGGCAGAGACCATCGCTAAATGTAATCACGGTTTGAAATCACTTGCTCTTGCGCAGGAGATTACCTACCATGACCTGCATAAAATATTCAGCAGCACCAGTAGTGAACCATTTGAGTTCGACGGTGTGCACCTCAGCGAGCATGGTTACCAACTCTGGACAACAGCATTGGTGAAACTTCTTTCTGATCTGCTTGAAAATGAAATGATTTGAATTATCATAAGCTGATCACGATTCAATTTTCACAGGAGAACGATTGCATGAACACATCTGGACGCTCGTTTGGCTTGCTTGCCAAACATTCACTGGTTTTTGTTATTTCAATTTTTATTTTCAGCTTCAACACACCCATTAGCCAGGCCGACGAACTGCCGGCAACTATCAGCGGGCAGGTTACGCAAACCATTAATGCAGCAGGCTATACTTATGTCATGCTGACAAGTGCTGACCAGACCCAGATCTGGGTTGCCATACCGAAAACCACACTTGAGGCAGGGAGCCAACTGAGTGTCATTCCTGAAATGGAAATGAAGGATTTTCACTCCAAGACCCTTTCAAGAACCTTTCCGGTCATCTATTTTGCCAGTCAGCTGCGTGGCGAACCAACTGCTGAATCGGCAGAGTCGAGGGGGGATTCAGGCAGCAACTCAGCCGAAGATTCTTTTGCTGCGGCAGTCCGGGCAGAGCAGAATACTCAGGCGCCACAAGCTCAACCCATCGAACCGTCACAGCAATCGGGCGGCAGCCAGGGCGCCATCGTACCATTTAATGAAATTGAAGTAGAGAAAGCAGCAGGCCCAAACAGCTACCGTGTTGGTGAACTCTTTACCAAAGCTGAGAGTCTCGATGGCCAGAGGGTTCGGGTCAGGGGGCAGGTGGTAAAATTCAACGCCAATATCATGGGACGGAACTGGTTGCACATTCAGGATGGCAGTGGTGATCCACTCAATAATACTCATGATCTGGTGGCAACCACCAGCGAAACCATCAACGGGCCGGCGGTGATCACGATTGAAGGAGTGATCAGCGCCAACAAGGATTTCGGCGCAGGGTACAAATACGTGGTCATCCTCGAGAAAGGCAGTATCATTGAAAACAAGTAACAGGGTCTCTGGTACCATGTCAGAAATTCCGGCCAGCCGGATCGGGTTTGATTTTGACGGTGTTATCGCCGATATTGGTAGTGCATTCCTTGAGGTTGCCTGCAGCAGGTATGGGTACTGTTCGGTTACCCTGGAACAGATCAGTAGTTTCCAGGTTGAGGATTCATTAAATATTCCTCGTGAAGTAATCGAGAAGATTTTCCAGGACATCCTTGAAGATTCAATTGGCACAGGGCTCAAACCCCTTCCCGGCGCCATCGACACAATTACCAGGATCAGTGAAGCAAGTGTCGTGCACGTTATCACCGCGCGCCCGATGATCGATCCAGTAAAGGACTGGTTTGCATATTACAGCCCCCGATCAGTCCTCGATAAGCTTAATCTCATTGCTACCGGAGACCACGACAATAAAGAACAGTATATACGGGAATTTGGTCTCACCCATTTTATAGATGACCGGGTCCAGACCTGTGAAGGATTGGCGGCATCAGGGCTTTCTGCTCTCGTTTATTCCCAACCATGGAACCAGGATCAGCACTCGCTTCCGGCGGTTGCAGATTGGGCCGAGATCTCTGTCCTGCTTGGCTTTAAACATCAAGAGCCTGGTAGTTCATGATGAAGTGTCCACACTGTAACAAATCCATTACCCTGCATCGGAATCCAATTCCAACAGTTGATGTGATTATTGAGATAGCCGAAAAAATAATTTTGATCGAGCGTCTGAACCCTCCTTTCGGATGGGCCCTGCCAGGCGGTTTTGTGGATTACGGTGAGTCTTACGAAACGGCAGCACTGCGTGAGGCAAAAGAGGAAACAGGGCTCGATTGTTTCAATCTGCGCCAATTTCGGACCTACTCATCTCCAGGAAGAGATGAAAGAATGCATACGGCCACCACCGTTTTTGTTGCACAAGCCACAGGTCAACCGATGGCCGGAGATGACGCGGGTCGTGTTGCCTTGTTCAGCGAAACAACTCTGCCTGACCTCGCCTTTGATCATGGTGAAATTCTCAAAGATTATTTCGCCTGGAAATAGAAACAGCGGCGGGGAAGTATGTCTGCTAACCGTTAGAAAAACGTGTGCAGGGTCCAGAACGTTAACAGCCCTGTGCCTACAGAGCCATAGAGCATGAGTCAGGGGATGCAGTCTGCCCCGAATTTCTTTGCCAGAAAGGCAAACATTGTACCACCCGCTGCAATTGATAGTACCAGTATCAGAACGGTTTTTACCATCTAAGCTCTCAATCGAATTCCCGGTTTTTTGCGCAGCCTGATCGCCTCAGGGGTAATCTCCACCAGTTCATCATCATTAATATACGAGATGCAGTCCTCCAGGGTCATTTCCCTTGGTGGGGTGAGCACCACTGCTTCATCAGAACCAGATGCCCTGACATTGGTCAGTTTTTTCCCTTTGGCCGGATTAACGACGAGATCCGCCGATCGACAATGCTCACCTACAATCTGGCCTGCATAGAGCGGTTCGCCCGCACCGATGAACAGGTGGCCGCGGTCCTGCAGGTTACAGAGGGCATAGGCCACTGAGGTACATGGTTCCTTGACCACCAACACACCACTGATACGATTGATAATATCACCAGCATATGGTCCGTAACTGTCAAACACATAATTCATCATTCCCATGCCTTTGGTATCAGTCATAAATTCTGAACGATACCCAAGAAGCCCCCGTGTCGGAATGACGAACACCATCCTGGTCATACCGTGAACCTGGTTCATCTCCTCCAACTGACCTTTCAACTTCCCGAGCTTTTCAATCACCGCACCCTGATAGGTTTCATCCACATCAACGGTCAACCGCTCGTACGGCTCAAACAATTTGCCATCTTCTTCCTTCATAATCACGCGCGGCCGAGTGACCTGGACTTCATAACCTTCCCGCCTCATTTTTTCTATCAGAATTGAGAGGTGCAACTCACCACGACCTGATACTTTAAAGCCGACCATATCCTCAAGTGGTTCAACTTTCAGTGCAACATCGGCCAATATCTCACGATCCAACCGTTCACTGAGATGACGAGAGGTAACAAATTTACCATCTCTGCCTGCGAAAGGAGAATCATTGGGCAGGAAATCCATGGAAATAGTTGGTGGGTCGATGTCAATCAGCGGTAGTGGTTTCGGGTCATCCGGGTCGGTAAACGTTACCCCGACGGTAACATCTTCCATACCGGCAATTGCGACTATTTCTCCCGTACCCGCCTGGTCTACCGAGACCTTCTGATCACGTTCAAAGCGATATATCTTCGAAATCCTTACCGGAGCAATACTGCCATCCCGGCGTGCCACTGAAATTGGTTGATTAATCGTAAGCGAGCCATTAACAACCTTGCCAATTCCCAATCTGCCAAGGTAGGGCGAATAGTCGATCGTACCGACCTGCATCTGCAGGGAGCCATCAGCATTGCCCGCCGGGGCTGGAATATGCGCCACGATCATGTCAGATACGATGCCCATTGAGCCGCCATTTTCAACGGGGTCGGCCGGGTCAGCAAGCGCGTATCCTTGTTTGGCGGAGGTGTAGACAACCTGAAAATCCAGAATTTCGTCAGGTGCATCGAGTTTCACGAACAGATCAAACACCTCATCAACCACCCAATCGCACCGGGCCGCGGGCTTATCGATTTTATTTATCACCACAATGACCGGCAGCCGGTTCTCAAGTGCCTTTTTGAGAACAAAGTAGGTCTGGGGCATCGGCCCCTCTTGTGCATCAACGAGCAGCAAGGCACCATCTGCCATTCTCAGTACCCGCTCCACCTGGCCGCCGAAGTCTGCATGGCCCGGTGTGTCAATGATATTTATCCAATAATCCTGGTACCGATAGGAGCCATTTTTGGCAGTGATTGTAATCCCGCGCTCTTTCTCAAGATCCATGGAGTCCATTAACCGCTCAGCAACTTCCTGGTTCTCACGGAACATCCCGGAGTGTTTAAATAACTGATCTACGAGGGTTGTTTTCCCATGATCAACATGAGCGATAATTGCAACGTTTCTGATTTTTTCCTGTTCCATGCCATCCGGAAAGTTAAATAGGAGATGTTGGCTGGCTGGCCATCAAAAAGAATGGTAGCCCGTTTAAGGGCGGCAAGAATACACCAGAGTGTTCCCACTTGCAACCTTTTGTATATGATAAGATGAGTAAGAAAAAATGCCGGGGAAAAATCACCTGCCTCTCAAAGACTGCTTAGAACCTTTTGCCGCGCCGCCGCCGAGCGGCGCAGGGTCGGAATCGCATCATCGACGTAATCGAATACCGTGGCTGTTTTATTTTCCGCTGGTCGCATAATTCTGCCGATAACCTGTAGCAGACGACCTTCAAAAGTAATCGGTGTAGTCAGAAACAGGGTTGAGAGACCAGGACAATCAAATCCCTCACTGATTAACTGAAGAGTGGCGATCAGAATCTGGACCTTGCCATTCTGCACCTCTTCAACAATTTCCGATCGTTTATCAGCTGACACCTGACCGGTGAGCAGTGATACTTCAAACCCTTGATGTGCAAGCAAACTCTCAAATGTCTGGCAATGACTCACCCGATCTGACACCACGAGGACCGTTTCATCGGGTCGTTCATTTACCACTGCGATGATATCATCGGCGATTTGTCTGTTTCTGCCCTCATGCTTGGTTAGCGCCGTGACCAGTGCCTGATAATCGCCACGGTAACCATAGGTAAAGGTTGTTTTATTCCTGATCATCCGGGGCTTGACAACTGCCCCGGTCACCTGTAAGTGCATCTGGTCCACCCGGTGCACCCGATCACCCATGAAGTAATAAATCAAGCGGGTCATCCCTTCATCACTTCTGAAAGCGGTTGCTGAGAGACCAAGGAGGAAATAACAGTCAAAGTGGGTTACCACATCAGTGAATAGGGCCGCCGGTACCCGGTGACATTCATCAACAATCAAATGACCAAAAGAGTGTACCAACTGCTCTATTTTTTTCCGCGCACTATTCACGATCGCCACCGTAATCGGCTTTAAATCGAATTTACCGTCACCAATAAGCCCTGCTTCTTCTCCGAGAAAATTTCTGATTCTCTCCTGCCACTGATAAAGCAATTCCTTGGTGTGTACGATGATAATAGTGGGCTGTTTCCTCTGACAGATTGCCGCCAGAGCCATGATTGTTTTACCACTCCCGGTACCTGCTTCGAGCACACCGAAGGATCGGGAACAAATCTGCTCAACCGCAACTTCCTGGTAATCCCGCAGGCTCGCCTTGAAAGATAAATCTATCTCCGGTAATCTCCTGCGTTGATCAATTATGAGTGGTTCTACTCCTGATATCTGGCGGCACATCGTGATTGCCTGATTCGTAAAGCCGCGAGGAAAGCGAATACCATTATCTGCCGTTTGATAATAGCTGAGCTTCGGTTTAAGTTTTTTGCCGATCCACCGGCCATATCTTCTTGCGGCAATATACTTCGGATTATCAATGGTCAACCGATCTCTGATAGCCCGCTGCAGTTCCGGGCCCGGCTCTTCAAGATAGCAATCCGATGTAACGGTGAGTGTTGGCATGAATGTTCCCTGTTTGAAAGGCGTGAGGGTACGGTTTTCAACCATGTAATAAATTGAGTTTCAGACACCTTACAAACCTGTTATATAACAGGTTTGCACGCGACCAGCTATAACCATACCATTACGCATCATAATCAAAGGCATTTACCGTTATGAAATATTTCCTGCAATCTCTCATTTTAGTTGGATTCCTGTCTGTAACAGTGCTTCTCCACGCAACTTCAATCAACGATTCGACCATTGAGCTCAAAATACCTCAACCGGTAATTGCAGATTTAGTACAGAAATCCCTCCCGATGCAGCTTGACACCTCTGACTACCAAATGATTGGTGGAATTATTAC
>QZLB01000201.1 GCA_004796425.1 Desulfobulbaceae bacterium
CGATTTGATGATGGCTCTTCACATGATGATAAAGAATCGTCTGGAAAAAAATTCCTCGACCCGCTACTATTAAAGTACATTCAAATCACAGCAGTATTCTTTGCCATGTCTGTGCCGACCCCATTTCAGAAGGTTACCCACCATGACGACCACGCAAAGCATGCATGATCAAACTGACTCTCCCTCTCGCTTTGATGCCCAGCGTTACCGGATACTCTTCGAAAATGCTCCGGTGCCCATATGGGAAGAAGATTTTACTGAAGTATTCACCTTTTTTGAGGAGTTATCCAAACAAGGTGTCGATGACTTCCGGCAACATTTCGAGAATCATCCAGAGGATGTTACCAGTTGTGCTCAGATGGTGAAAATCATCGATGTTAACCAGGAAGTGGTAAATCTCCATGAAGCAAAGAGCAAGGAGGATGTGCTTGGCAATTTGGACGAAATTCTGGCAGAAACGTCCTTTGATCGATTTAAGGAAGAACTCGTTGCCCTGGCAAATGGTGAGACCGAAATAGAATTGGAGGGGGAGGTTAAAACACTCTCGGGAAATCGCCGGAATGTCTTTTTAAAACTCATTGTTGATAAAAGGGTGAACGGCAAGGTTATTGTCCTGTTAACCACTTTGGATATAACACCTTGGAAAGATGCTGAAAAAGCTGTGCAGGCCAGTGAGGAGAAATACCGACTGCTGGTCGAGAACCAATCCGATTTTGTGGTTAAGGTCGATGCAGATGGTCGTTTTCTCTATGTAAGCCCATCTTATTGCAGAGCATTTGGAAAAAGTGAGGAGGAATTGCTAGGCAAGACCTTTATGCCGCTGGTGCATCCGGATGATCAAGAGTCAACCGAAAAGGCCATGAAATCGCTCTATGCGCCGCCTTATATCGCCCAGATGGAACAGAGAGCGATGACCAGAGACGGCTGGCGCTGGCTTGTCTGGTCTGATTCGGCCATCATCGATGAAAGTGGCTCCGTCGTTGAAATTATCGGGGTTGGTAGAGACATCCACCAGCAGAAGCTGGCCGAGGAATCGCTGAGAAAGAGCCAAGGGAAATTCCGGGAAATCATAGAAGATGTCTCCGAAATCTCCATTCAGGGATACAACATAGAGCGTGAGGTGGTGTTCTGGAATCAAGCCAGTGAAAAGCTCTATGGTTACTCGGAAGAAGAAGCGCTAGGCCAGAAATTGGAAGATCTCATTATCCCGGAGCCAATGCGCAAGACTGTGCAAAATTTAGTAAGTCGTTGGATTGAACATGGTGAAAAGATCCCGGCAAGTCCTTTGGTGCTTAAAAATAAACAGGGTGATGATGTTCATGTATATTCATCACATGTACTTACCGAGTCGCCCCAGGGTGCCGAAATGTTTTGTATTGATATCGACCTTGGGCCAATCAGAGAAGCAGAAGAGGCCGTCAAAGCCAGTGAACTGCTTCTATCCCAGATTAATCAGGTGTTTTTACAGTTTACCCCAGACCCGTTAACCAATATTAACCTGCTTGTCGAGTTGGCGGGAACACATCTGAATGCCGCCTGTGCACTCTATAATCGCTATTTGGATGAGAAGCTCTATACCATCGGCAGTTGGAATGCTCCCCTTGATTACCAGTATGAGGATCGTGCCGATGGACATATCTGTTATGATATTATCAAGCAGGATTCAGCCAGTACCGTAGTAATCCATGATCTGCAAAACAGCAGTTACGCTGCAACCGACCCGAATGTTCCTGCGTATAACCTGGAAACCTACATCGGCAAGTCTGTGAGTTTTGCAGGTAAGTGTCGAGGTTCGATTTGTGTTGTCTTTCAGCAGGATTTTCAGCCAAGTGAAAATGTAAAGAAGCTACTCGGTATCATCGCTTCCGCGATTGGAGTTGAGGAGGACCGATATAATGCCCAGATCGAGAAATCTGAGGCTCAGCATGTTGCGGCCGAACGTGAAAAACTCTCACTCGTTGGCAAGATTGCCGGGAAAATGGCTCATGATTTCAACAATGTACTCGGTGCCATTATGGGCAATACCGAACTAGCTATTCCGGAAAGTCACGAGCAGCATACCGTTGAAACCCTAGAGCTCATATTAGAGCAGACCCTGCGGGGGAGAAACCTGACCCGAAATCTGGTCGCTTTTGCCAAGGATCAGGAACCCAAACAGGTTTACTTCCCACTTAATGATAAAATCGACCTCGTTTTAAATCTGTTGAAAAAGGATATGCAACACGTCGGGGTGGTTAAACAATGGTGCCCGGGGCTTCCTGATATCCTGGCAGATCCGGGCATGGTGGAACATTGCCTTGTTAACTTGCTGCAGAACTCGCTTCACGCGGTGAGTCTTACCGAGCAACCGGAGATTCGGATCAAAACCAGCCAGCGGGAAAAGCAGATTTGCATATCGGTGTCCGATAACGGTTGCGGTATTCCCGAGCAGTATATTGACCATATTTTTGAACCGGCATTTACTTTGAAGGGCGGGCAGGACGCCAAGGGGGTGTATGCTCAAGGGATCAAGGGTACCGGTTATGGCATGGCCAATGTTAAAAAATACCTGGAACAGCATAACGGGACTATCGAAATCGAATCAATCGAGGGAGAAGGTACGACGATTACAATCTGCTTTCCTGAAATTCAGAAGTCACTTTCCCCGAGTGAAGTGAAAGAAATCACTTCTCAGGGTGTCATATCGGGCAAACGCATCCTGGTGGTAGAAGACGAAGAGGCAATATCCGATGTACAATACCGAATCCTGTCAAACCCACCCTGCAGTCATAAGGTGGATGTTGCAACAACTGGCGAGATGGCAATGGGTCTGATCGATCAAAATCGATATGACCTGATCAGCCTTGATGTTGTTTTACCAGGCAGGATTACCGGTGTTGATGTCTATAAACACCTGAGAGAAACCGATTTCACCACACCTGTTCTTTTTATTTCAGGTAATCTGGCATTTCTTGAATCGATAAAAGAGATGAAACGAGATGATCCCTATGTAGATCATCTCTCAAAACCGTGCCAGAACAGTGAGTATATCAGTCGGTTAGGGGGGTTGCTGCAGGACACCTAGGCGCACCTCTGTTCCTCTCGCAAGACGAGCTATTCCTCCTCCATTTTCTGATACCACCGTTCATGTCCGTATAACTGGTGGGCACAATCAATACAGAGGCTATGGCTGAAAAGGATTTCGGAATGGCCCTGCAGATATGTTTCCAGCTCCTTCCAATAGCCTTTATCATCACGAATTTTTTTGCAGGAAGAACAGATGGGCAGGAGTCCGCTTAACTGCTTCACCTCGGCGAGCGACTGTTTATAGCGCTCATCGCTGATGTAATTCTCCCTGAAAAGGCGTTCGACAAGATAATCAACAAAGGTAAAAACCAGCCAGATGGCGAAGATAAAAAGCAGGTAAAGTAGAAAAAGTGTTTGTGGTACCGGAAGTAAAAAACCAAACAGTGTGATGAAGGCAACGATATTGATCAGGTTTGCCGCAAGCGATATCCTGAACCCGTAACCAGCCGTATAAAACACTCCGGTATAGGTGAAAAAAATGCCACAGAAGTAAGGACTGAATCGATCAAGTGGTGTCGATGAGATCAGGAGCAGGCAGAAAAACCCGGTGGCCAGTATGAAAACAGCCGAGTTAAAGGGTTCAATCGATTCCTTTGCACGATAATTAACCGCAATCATCACCACTGCCAATATGACATAGAGCAGCCTGACGGCTAATACCAGCCGATAATTCTCAGGAAACGATGACTGGTCAACAATTCCAAAAAGAGAGGCGAGGGTCACAGAGATTACCCAACCAAAACAATTGAGCGTCCTTGTTCGCTGGAGGATGAGACTAAGATACGCTCGCTCTACCTCCGACCTGTGGAATCGAAGCAAGTGCTTGTCGTAGGATAATTGATCAGGCTCCATTCACTCCTCATTTTAGCAATTCTTTTTGACTCAACCCAAATGGTCTCACCAGATGAAACATTGTAGCACTATGTGATGAACCAGATCAAATAGAACGAACTATTTCTCCTGGTATACGCAAGGGGTTTTCATTGCTGATAATCAGTTAACATCTGGTAGAAAATCTCTTGAATTGGTGCCTGAAAGGGGATAGGTTTTTCTTGATATGACCAAGAGTTGGGGTGGTCTTTGACAAACGTTTGGGCGTGCTTGAAATCCAAATGCTCATCATCAAATAATCCTGCTTCAATAGGAAACGGGAGAGAAAGGAGTGAATGAACATGGGTAAATGGCAAGAGCTGTACCAAGAGAAGCTGGTCTCTGCAGAAACTGCTGCAGCGGCTATCGAATCCGGTGATCACATCTGGTTTCCTGTGGGTGCAGGAGAGCCCGATATTTTTCTACAGGCCTTGATTGCTCGAAAAAAGAGCCTCAGGGATGTGGTTACTCATCAAATTCTTCCGGCCAAACCGGGCTATTTTGATGAAGAAACCGCCCCACACATCAGGCATGAATCACTCTTTATCAGTGGTGCCTCGCGTGCTGCGGTACAAGGGGGTTGGGCTGATCTGACCCCGAATTATTTCAGTGAGGTCCCGCGACTGATACGTGAGTATTGGCCTGCAGATGCAGTTGGGGTGGTCGTTGCTCCGATGGATGAACACGGTTATTTCGGCCTGAGTCTCGGCGTGGATTATACCTGGGAAGCTATGAAAAAGGCGAAGAAGATCATCGTCGAGGTTAACCAGGGTGCACCACGCTGTCATGGCAATTGTCAGATTCATGTTTCAAAAGTGACCCATGTGGTTGAGTGTCCAAACCCGATCCCGGAATTGCCCTCTGCGCCACTTACCGAAATTGACGAAACCATTGGTGGCTACGTCGCTGAACTGATCGAAGACGGTTCCACCCTGCAGATTGGGTTTGGCGGTGTCCCCAATGCAGTTTGTAAAGCACTAATGGATAAGAAGGACCTCGGTATTCATACCGAGATGGTGACCGAAGGTATCATGGAGCTTGCCGAATGCGGGGCAGTGAACAACTCCAAAAAAACCTGGAACAGAGGTAAACTCATTGGTACTTTCGCCTGGGGTACGAAACGTCTCTATGCATTCATGCATCAAAACCCGATGGTCGAGATGCACCCCGTCGATTACACCAATAATCCCTACAACATCGGGAAAAACGATAAAATGGTCGCCATTAACGCAACCATCGAAGTTGATTTAATGGGCCAGTGCTGTTCCGAATCAATGGGGCCGAAGCAGTGGAGTTCCACCGGCGGTCAGGTCGACTTCTTCAGGGGAGCAAATATCTCCAATGGCGGCAAAGGGTTTGTCACCATGCCTTCCACCGCCAAGAAGGGCAGCATTTCACGCATTGTTCCGATGCTGAGTCATGGGGCTGTCGTTACCACCAGTAAAAATGATGTGGACCATGTGGTAACCGAGTACGGTGTTGCAAAACTGCGTGGAAAATCCATCCGGGAACGGGCCAAAGCGCTCATTGCGATCGCCCATCCCGACTTTCGGATGGAGTTGCAGGAAGCTGCCCAGAAAATGAGTATTATTTAGGAGGAGATCAGATTTTCAATCCCTCATTGTAGACCGATAAAACACAGCAAAAGGAGTGTTCACCGATTTATGCGCGAGGACTCCTTTTTTGTTTTATCAATATGTTACAAATGTGTGAATAGAACCATGTGGTGGTCAGGTTTACATCGTTTCCTTTTTATGGCCATAGGCCTCAGCAGGTATGGGTGCAAATACTTCATCACCAGGTTTTTTCCAGAAGAGTTTCAGGGTGGCGGTGCCTTTTCTCTGGAAATATTCAATCATGATCGGGTAAGAGCCTGGTTGTTTTATCATGATACTGGCGATATTGGAGAGCCGGTCGGAGTGTTGTTTGGGATCATTGATAATCACTTTGTCGGCGAGGGTAATGATCAGCCCATCGTTGGAAAGTGCCTGCATC
>QZLB01000066.1 GCA_004796425.1 Desulfobulbaceae bacterium
TGAGACCAGCAAGGCCAGATCTGAGCGAAGGTCTCAAGTTCGCTTATTATCTTGATCAGGCTGCAGAAGGTTTTTTCCGTTCTATGCTTGGCCGTGACTCGGAAGATATTATCGCTCACGCATTCCTTGATTCAAGCCATTCTCTCTCCTTTGAGAATGTCGTCTTTGCTGAGGTTGATAGAAAGATCGTTGGTATGAGTTCAACATTTACTGAGAAACAACAACGGACGTTCTCTGATGAACCATTGTTGCTGGCCGCAGGAAAAAACGCTCTACGATTGAGGCTCATGCAAATCCTTTTTGCACCAATGTGGCGTATCCTTGAGACGATCCCCGAAGGTGACTTCTACTTACAGGGTATCGCTATCGAACCTGAGCTCAGAGGCACAGGTATTGGTTCACTACTCATGAACGACATTGAAAACAGGGCCAAAGCAAGCGGATCAACGAGACTGAGTTTAGATGTTTCAGCAAAAAACGATGGTGCAAAGAGATTATATACGCGACTTGGGATGGTTGAATCCGCGACCTGGCCACGTTCAAGATTTCTGCCAACAGTGTTTGTGAGAATGTCCAAGCGCCTGTAATAGTTAAAATTAAGCACCCCACCAATTCTCTTGGCTCAAAGTATGGGTTTAGAGTTTGGGATTAAGGAAACAAAACTGACTAAAACTCGATATTGCAATTCCCTTAAAAAGAACCTCGCACTGTGGCGGAGTGCTCTGTCCGTAAACCTACCGTGAGATTTAAATGAGAAACCTCCATGAATAAAAACATCCAGCACCTGAAGCTTCTCGGGATATTCCACTATGTTTGTGGTGCGATTAGCTTGCTATTCTCGTCAATGTTTATTGGTCATTTAGTGATCGGTATACTCATGATCGTTTCCCCAGAAACTATGGCAAGTGATGGTGATGCACCGCCAGCGTTCGTGGGATATCTGTTCGCCGGTATCGGTGGGTTGTTCCTGCTGTTAGGCCTCGCCCTATCAGCATGTATCATTTATTCGGGACGGTTGTTAAGAAATCAGAAAATGCACACATTCAGTTTTGTCGTTGCGTGTGTGGAGTGTATTTTCATGCCTTTTGGTACCGTCCTGGGTATATTCACCATAATCGTACTATCAAAAGATTCTGTCAAAAAGCTATACGGAATTGAAGTTGATGAAGAGACTAATGATGAGTGACATATCAAATCGTTCGAGTGCACTTGTTACCGTAACCACTCCAGGACACTCGTAATATTTAGCCATGTTTGAAATTCAAAATTATTCAAGCTTCATAATAGCAATCCTTTTATTTCAGCTTTTCCCAGGCGCGGGAACCGTTGTTATACTCTCGGCAACGGCCAAGAACGGAGTAAAGTCAGGAATGAGCGCGGTTTTAGGAACCTTGACTGGTGATATTATCTTTATGTCCTCCGCAGTCTTGGGCCTTGCAGCAATTCTTCAAAATTATCCACATTTTTTCAGAGGTGTCCAATATATTGGTGCTGGTTACCTATGCGTTATTGGACTGAAATATCTATTCACAAAAACTGGAAATGACGAATCTCACAAAATGGCAAAGGGGCTTTATCGTAAAAGCTATCATCAAGCCCTTGCGGTATGTCTCACGAACCCCAAAGCTATTATTTTCTTCATGGCATTTTTCCCCCTTTTTTTAAGACAAGATTCACATCCCATGACACTTCTCCTGATGATGTTGCATGTTACTGTTATTAGTATTATCTATCAGACATTATTAGTCTTTATTGGAAATTCTATTTCAAGATCTGTCAAAAAATGGAAGTATACAAAGGTAATAGCGACACGTATCGCAGGTTTCGCGCTCATTTGCTTTGGAATAAGATTAGCAAAAAATATCAGTTAATTACGCACACCCAGGCTGCTTGATAGTCATTTGCCCGCACTCGCACAGCGTGATCAGAGACGTCTAACTTAAAACTATTAATAAGAAACCATGACCTTTCCCACCCATGAAAAATACTATCTGGACTCCAGAACGGAGGAACTGATCGAATTGAGCATTCGCTCCATTAATGAAAAAGTAGAACGAGCATTTTCAGCAGAGAACGGTTCACTCGCTTTTTCGGCATTTGATAGCGTTCCGCCCTGGTGGAAACGCTTCTTTTTTGGTGTGAAAGAGAATGTAAGAATGTACTTCATCATTGAATGGGCTGATGGCTTTTGCGGACTGATCTTTCATGATGAATATGGGAGCGAATATCGAGTTCTCGCAAACCCTGATCAAAATGAGGTGCCTGAGAACATTCGGCAGCAGATTTCTTTTGGTGAACCAAAACCGGTAGCAATGAAACACTGCTTACCATTTGATGATGGGAAGAAACTCATTTCTGAATTCCTGGAAACTGGTGAAAAGCCCAGTTCAGTGGAATATGATTATGTAGAATAGGTTTGAGTATCCATTCCGTTGCAGGGGACACCGAAACCAATAAAGCCAAATTCCTATGCAACATTTCTTCAGGTTATGCGTGTGAAACTATGGCTGAACGAATAACATACGACTTCTTACCCAAAATAGCCGGCCCCTATGTGCATGCTGTTAAGTATAATGGTGTTTTATACATCTCCGGAATAACAGCGTTGGGAACACCTGCTCAAGACAAAGATATGGGTTCGCAATGTAATGAAATTTTGCGTCAACTAAACCAAATAATTACTGCTGAAAACCGGAGCAAAAAAGATCTCATTAAATTAACAATATTCGTGAAAGAAATAGAAAAACTTACGACAATCCGGGAACAACTATTTACCTTTTATGAAGGTAATCTTCCAGCATGTTCTCTGGTGGAAATTTCCAACTTAATACTGCCGGAACTTAGAA
>QZLB01000111.1 GCA_004796425.1 Desulfobulbaceae bacterium
AATATCCTCCTGTACTACATTGTGCTCGTTATACTTTAACTTCTATAATCCATGAGGGAAACTGTTTTTCTGACATCATCAGGAAAAAGAGAATTATCGACAAATTGTTAACTTGTAGAACTCGAAAGGCAAAAAGGATCATGGTATAAGGACTCAATGGCAAAAACCGAATCGTTGACAAGCCCAGGTAATTAGCAGAATGAAATCAGAATCCGATCTCAAAACCTGCCCCGAATGTGGGCAGAAACTCCGCATTCCCTCACATGTTGGTGGCCTCAAAATGAAATGCCCGACATGCGGTCACGAGTTTTCCTCCGATTTTAAAATCGGTGCCTCGCCGAGAAAGATAAAACAGAGCGAAACTAAATCAATGGGCCAAACGATTTTTGAATTACCCACAACAATTCTCAACCTCCTCTTTAGTTTCTTCAAACCTCGGCATTGATTAACTAACCAGAGAGTAACTTTGGTAAATTAAGCTTCACTGAGCTACACGTTATTTCAGACGGTAGTTTCCCCAGATCAAAAGGGAAGGGATGAAATTCGCCTTTCGCGTCCCTCTTAGAGTTTTGATGCTCCCAACACACGTGGTGACTCGGTTTAACCTTGTCCTAATCATATTCAAATCCAAACGTGACCGAACTATAACCAAGTATTTTGAACCACTTACATTAGAACTGGTACACAAGGATGAAAGCAGGATGAGTTTAAGAGTCATAAAGAATGAGAGTATGAGAAAGCAAAAATCGAGTTACAAAATAATCAACTAAGAGGGAGCCAGAAATGAAAAGCGCAATGAGAAGTTCAGGATTATTGAAGACCGGTATGATGATGTTAACCACTTGTTTCCTTTTCGCCGGCAATGTCGATACGGCGTTAGGGAAATGTAAGAAAGTAAAAACTGCAAAAGCCAAGGCAGAAGTTACGTATCACTTTAAAACTGGTAGCAACCCGACTCATACTCACCAGATAGCTACCGCAAAGGGAGATGCGCAAAGCAAACATGTTACCTGTGCAGCAGGTTCTCGGAAAAATACGCTAAACCTGAAGCACTCAGCGTGTAACGAGGCTTCGGGCAAGCTTATAAAACAATTGGGAGGAGATCCGAAACAACATAAATCGTCTACATATAGCCTTGCTGCAGCGAACATGTTCTGCAGTGGTGCAGCAAAGAGTGTACGAAGTATCAATCATATTAAATACTTCTCAATAAAAAAAGTAAACGTCAACTGTGACAATGAGGACTTCCATCGGGGTACGCTCTACGGTGTTGTCCAAGTCAACGCTGGCAAATTCACCTGCGAGGGAGGTAAAGCAAAGGAGTACAAATATCCCACAACGGTAAGCCAGTGGCCCGCAGCCCAACCTCCCAAAAAAAAGGAGAAAAAGCTGTTCACGAATCCTAAGGTATCAGGATATGCCCTGGATTATTGTCGCGAATGGGGAAAGAATTGTGGAAAACCTGCCGCTGATGCATACTGCAAATCAAAAGGCTACAAGAACGCGGCTACATACAAAAAAGTAGACAACAAACCACCAACGAGGGTCATTGGAACCGGCCAGGTCTGCAATTCCCCAGGTTGCGATCGACTTTCCTTTGTAGCATGTGAGAAGTAATAGTAATGAAGTCTATAATGAATTAAGACTCCAAGTTTTGAAGCTTGGCACGCTCAATGCCTGTTCTGTGCCTTGGCTCTAAAAATGCTCCCCTGGCTGAATATCTGGCCAGGGGGGCATTATCTATTTGTTATAACATATGACCTCTGTCAAATAGATATCCATGACTCTTTGCAAAGATCAAAAATATGAGGATTGGTTGTGGAAGAAACTGTTAATGATAAAAGCTACTGCCCTCTGTGCAAGAGTGGTTCGGTAGAACCATTTTTTCAGGACAGTACAAGACATTACCTCCGGTGCAATCTGTGTAAATTGGTTTTTGTGCCTGCTCAATACTGGCTGAATAGTGAGGAAGAACGAAGCACCTATGATTTGCATGAAAACGATCCTTACGACCAAGCTTATCGCAGCTTTCTCTCTCGGTTAGTCAATCCTTTGCTTGAGAAGTTGCCTTCAAACCAGCAAGGGTTGGATTTTGGTTGCGGTCCAGGCCCGGCACTCCCTCTAATGATGGAAGAACATGGTCACCATATGGAACGATATGATCCTTTTTATGCCAACAATCCTTCTGTATTAAATCGCAAATTTGATTTCATCTGTGTGACCGAAGTTGTAGAACATCTACGCGATCCTGACCTGGTTTTTTCCACCTTGTTTTCGATGATAAACCCTGGAGGGTGGTTAGGGGTTATGACAAAACTGATCAGTGAACATCACGATTTCGCCACCTGGCACTATATTCGAGATATGACACATATTTGCTTTTATCACAGAAACACTTTTACCTATCTTGCCCAGCGGTTTAACGCTAACGTCACTTTTATTGAGCAAGATGTAGTGTTGTTACAGAAGCCGGAACCGCTCCACTATTAATTCCCCATAAACAACAAAACCTCCGGGAAGCTTATCAACTCCCGAGGGTTCTCTATATAAATTCGGCGGCGACCTACTCTCCCACACAGTTACCCATGCAGTACCA
>QZLB01000187.1 GCA_004796425.1 Desulfobulbaceae bacterium
AAACAATCACCCTGAGTCGAGCCATCCTGCCGCAACATATTATCATCGATGAGCGTATTGAATGCCAGGGGATTGTCACCGCAGACCCGACGCAAATACATCAGGTAATCATGAACCTGGTGACCAACGCTCACCAGGCTATGAAAGCGCAGGGGGGGACGCTCAGAGTTTCATTATCACGCACCACCAGTTGCCCATTTGTGACTGAACCGGGTAAATCATATCTGGTGATTGGTATCGAAGATAATGGAGTGGGGATGGACCAGAAGAGTATAGAGCGAATCTATGAGCCCTATTTCTCAACGAAAGAACATGGTAGCGGGTTGGGGCTTCCGGTAACGCTGGCGATTTTGAAAGATCTGGGAGGACACATCGATGTTGATTCCCAGCCTGACCGTGGCAGCCGGTTCTCCGTTTACCTCCCTGAGAGCGAAGCGCAAACCACCGAGGAGCTTGCAGAAACAACAACTCCAAGCCAGCGCCAGCCGGCGGAGCATGCAACCATCATGGTAATCGATGATGAGATCCAGATTCTCGAGCTTTTTGAAAAGCTGTTCAGTCGAAGGGGATATAGTGTGCGTTCCTACAGTGATGGCAAGCAGGCCCTTGAGGCGTTCAGTGAGCACCCTGACGAGATTGATCTTGTCATCACCGATATGAGTATGCCCACCATCTCGGGGGATCAGGTTGCCCGAAGGGTGATCAACGTGCGCCCCGATATGCCGGTAATTGTATGTACCGGCTATAATGAGAGGTTCTCAGCGGAGCAGGCCGAAGAGCTCGGGGTCCGGGAATATCTGCTGAAGCCGATTTCTCCCAAGGTCATGCTCGACAAAGTAGCGCAACTTCTACAGACGGCGTAAGCACCAATTATTCGTTATCTTTTCTTGAGGTCCAAGAGATTGCAGAGACCGGTTGCCGATTTCAGGAATGCATCAAGATGTGCCGGCTTTATAAGGATTCCTTCCCGGTAGACCAACAACCAGTGGCCATGGACCTCCAGATTCCAGCCTGGCTGTTTTGCTAAATGGGCTCTGGCTTTCTGGGTGATAGTATCGCACGTTATCGGGGCCATAGAGGCAGAGAAGAGTCGATACTGTTTTGAGAAATGTCGATCCTCGGAGCAATCAATCTCCCGATAGTTATGTTGCCAGTTGGCAAGTTTTGCCGTGAATATCCGCATGGCAGCGACGGTAAAACGTTCTCTTTTTCGACTTTGGATCACCAGCGGTTCATATTGATGGCTCATTTGAAAGGCAGCCACACTCTGTCGCACATTCTGGTCACGGTGTATCGAGTATTCATGTTCGAACAACCAGGTTACCGGTCGGCTGCGGCGCATGACATGAGACAGTCTTCCCCCGGTTGGTTGCAGACAAAAAAGGCGCAGAGGTGCAAATGTCTCCTGCGGAGAGCTATCAAAATCAGCTTGATAGTCAAATCCGCGTTGATCAGCCCACTGCTTCATCGCCTGTTTCTTTTTTTTTGCTTTCGGCAGATGAATGGTCAGGTAGCAGGCAGCCAAACCTGCCAGTGAAACCAGAATTACACCGGGAATAATCGTGCTCATAACAGCCTCGTTTCCAACTTCATCGCTTCCTGGTCGGAGTCGGAGTACAGGAATGGCATTTGATTTACCAATCGATTCAGGGTGTTCTCTACAACGATGTCCGATACGGTTGTTGCCTGTTTTTCTAATCGTATCAGGTGGGCTATGATCTGGTCAATCTGGAGAAAGAATAAACAAGCGCACCAACTTCTGGGAGTCTACTTTTGCGGGACTTCCTGGGCAGGCCGTTCTCAAAGGACGAATTGAGGCTGATGACACTTAAGTTTGAAATTAGCGGCACTGCTGATTTCAATATAAGATGCTCCCTTACCGGGCCCAAAGCTGCCAGCCAGGACAACAATCAAGTCATCATCTTTGAACTGATTTTCGCCAATGAGACGACAAATAGAAGCTTGCAGGGGACTGTCACTGGCCAGATCCATCGGGATGAAGTCGGCATATACCCCATAGGAAAGGGAAAGCCGGCGTGCCACACGGCTGTCGTATGCCTGGGCATAAATCACGTTGGGACCCCGGTATGCCGCAAGGGCCAGGATTGACTTACCGGTGAGCGAATCAGCAACGATTGCTTTGGTATTCAGACGTAATGCGGTCTTAACGGCAGCTTTGGCAAGATAGGCCGCGACTTTGTTTTCATTATGATAGGCAATATTGATATAACCCGTTTTCTTGCTCTCCACCTCTTTGGCTATCTTTGCCATGATCCTGACTGCCAGTTCCGGATACTTGCCGTTAGCCGTTTCTCCAGAGAGCATAACCGCGTCGGTCTGATCAAGACAGGCATTGGCGACATCGGAAACCTCAGCTCTGGTTGGCCGGGGAGATTCGATCATTGAGTGAAGCATCTGGGTTGCGACGATAACTGGTTTACGTCTCTCAATGCACGTTTTGATCATGCTTTTCTGGATCAGGGGGATCTGTTCGGTGGGGATTTCTACGGCAAGATCACCCCGGGCAATCATGACACCGTAGCAGTGATCAAGAATTTCAGAGAGGTTGTTGACTCCTTCGGCATTCTCGATTTTGGCAATAATTTTGATCGGTGAATTCGTTTCATCCAAAATTTCCTGGACGGCGAGCACGTCATCCTTGGAGCGCACAAAAGAATGGGCAATAAAGTCCAGATTGTTCTCTGCAGCATACCGAATGAATTCGCGGTCTTTGTCGCTCAGGGCAGGCAGTTTCACATGGACAGACGGAATGTTCACACTTTTCCGTGGATGGATAATGCCATCGTTTTCCACCGAGCAATAGAGGTAATTGTCATCCTTTTCCAACACGGCAAGGGCAACCTGGCCATCATCGATTAGGATGGAACTTCCCTCTGGAACATCTTTGACAAAATCCACATAGGAGACATAAATGATGTCCCCGGAAGAAGTTTCCGTGGGGCCACCTTTGAGTCGCACCGCATCTCCAAATCTTACCTCAAGTGGTTCTTCGGCAGCACAGGTTCGTATCTCAGGCCCTTTGGTATCAAGGAGAATACCAATCTTGTCTGATACGGCGCGGGTGTTTTTGACAACCAGCGTCGCGTCATCATGGCTCATGTGTGCCGTGTTAAGACGAACCACATCCATTCCTGCCTGGTAAAGCTCATCAATGAACGGGACAGAACAATTAAGTGATGATATGGTTGCGACGATTTTGGTAAGTCTTTTCATCGGAAAACGGACCCTTTTGGATTTTGAATAGTCAGGATCTGAGTCGGTGAATATACAGGGAAAAAACGTGCATACACCGATCGATCAGTTGCCTTGAGTGTACTGGTTGTGTAATACAGTTAATCAAATAATGCAAATTCGGTTTTTATTAATCATCAAAGATGGGGATGACTGCAATGATATCCGCTTACAAGGTACGGTTTGATTTTCTGATGACGACCCTCTGGGTTTATCTGTGTAGTTTCATATTTGCTCTTTTGGGTGGTTATCTGGTGATCTTTATTACCTTTGGTCTGGAAGTGCTTGGTGATTGGGGATTCCTGGTTGGAAGTACCGTATGGATGCAGATTGTATTGGTAGCAGCCTCACCCATCGCCGCCCTTCTGATTTGCATGATTTCCAAGACAACTTTTTCGGAGCAAGCGATAACGGGAAGGAGTTTCTGGGGTGCAAAAATCAGGATTCAGTGGCAGGAAATCACTGAAATCGGCAGTAATAGGTTTTTGGGGGTGCAGTTTGTCAAGATTGTTACGGCACCAGATAGACCAGTCCTCTGGTTTGGCTTGTCTTTTGATCAGAAGGCTGAATTATTATCATACATGACCCGCTCCCGACACCCGTATAACAAGCTGGTAACATTTCTGAAAGACTGAGCATTGAGCTGAGTGTGGTTGACCACTATCTCATGGGGTAACAAACGTTTATCGCAAAAAAAACAGATCCCGAAATAAATGGGGATCTGTTTTTTTTTCCTGCCGTATCGACAGGTCGGGGGGCGTTGCACGCGCAACATTACGTGCAACAGGGTTATCTTAATCGCTCAGCAGATCGAGAACCGAATTGGTTGGCTGGTTCGCCTGTGAGTCAACCGCTCGTGGTGCTTCGTTCAGTATCCCCTTGAGTGTCTTCTGCAGGAGTTCATCGGCGCCTTTGATGTCGAGCGGTTCATTCAGCGCAGCGGCTTTGGCCTCCACACCACTCCCTGTTTTCTTTCCACTCAGTTCAACATTATCACTAACGGTCTGGTCACCAGTGGTTCGTTCGACCGAGGATGGTCCATTATTATTCTGCTGGGCAGGATCGGCCTGAGTCTTGCCGGGCTGGTTGTTGGATAACTGGCTGTTAGGATTGACTGTCAGCGCCATATTTTTTTCTCCCGTAAATCATCACTGTTGAGTGTTAACAATTTCTTGTAATACATATCGACACCAAATCGAAAAAGTTAAGCAGGAATCTGAACAAGCTGAGTTTCTGTTCAGTACTGATAATGGTTTTGCGGTGATGCAAAAGGCGCTGGATGCCTACTGGTCATGATTTGTGGGGAATTAAACACAAGTTTTATGAACGCTCGACTCATTCGGATGAAAGGAGCGGTGAGTCCTTGGAGATTTACTCTGGCGGGATTTTAAAATCCAGTTGGAAAAAGAACGTGGAACCCTCTCCCGGGGTGGAGTGGACGCCGATTTCTCCATCCATCAATTCTACCAATTGTTTACAGATCGCAAGACCGATACCAACTCCCTGATACTTCCTGGTGATGGAGCTATCGACCTGGTAAAACGGCTCAAAAATTCTGTCATGGTATGATCGGTCAATACCAATACCGTTGTCTGTAAGTGAAAATTTCAACCCCAATGTGTCTTCTGTTTGACTGACAATCTCAATCCCAAGAGACACTGCAGGAGGATCCTGGGTAAATTTGGCACTATTTTCGAGCATAAGGGTGAGCACTTCAATCAGATGTGATTTGTCCCCGATAAGGTTTTTCGGCAATGCTTCAGGGAGTGGTTCAATGGAGAGTGTGAGTTCTGTTTCAGCATTGCGGTGGTGGAACCGTGTTTTTAAACCTGCCAGGCTCTCCCGGAGGTTGAACGGTGCGTAGGATAGCTCAATTTCACCATCTTTTGATTTGGTAAATTCAAAAATCCTTTCGATTAACTCAAGGAGATTTTGGCCGGAAACACTGATAATTTCCCTGATCTGCTTGGTGTGATCCGGCGTAGCATCGTCCGAGATAAGCTCGGCCGCAAGGATGATACCGTTGAGCGGAGTTCTGAGCTCATGGCTCATATTCATCAGGAAATCTCCTTTGGCACGGTTTGCTTCATATAGATCTGCTTCCGCCTTTTCAAGGTGATCCAGCAGTTGATTGTAGGCTTGTACGGCATTGCCAATTTCATCACCGGATGACCAGGTGACGCGGGGATAGTTTTTGTTTACGGTGAATCCTTGGATGGCACTGAGCAGCCTTTGAATCGGTTCGGTGATTCCCCGTGAGATGATCAGTCCCAATAAGATCGCCGCTACCCAACATAATGATGCGACCAGAAACATCCGGTTCTGTAGCCGTTTGGCTGGCTGCTTGATGATGTGAGACGGGAGAATGGAGACCAGTCGCCAGCGAAAGTCGGGCATGTAAAAGCTCCACAGGTGGTATTGCTGCCCCTGTGCTTCAAAAGTTGTAGACAGATCAGAGGTGCTGTTGACAATCTGATCATTAAATGGTGCATCAAGGAGTTCGCCTAATCTCGATTTATCCTGATGGGAGATAATATAACCAGCGTCAGATACCAGGTATAGACTTTCAGAAGTACTTACCTTTGTGGCTTTGAAGAGATCTGCAAAATATTGTTCCTTAAAGAAAATGACGAGTATCCCTGCTGGTTTTTGGGTGACCGTGTCAATATAAACCCGTCCCATCGGGATGGTTTTGCTTTTGGAATCGGTACGTAACCAGACAGGAGAGCCATTAGCGACCTTTATTTTCAGAATCTGTGCACTGTCGATAATATCGAGATTAATCATCGGGTCCAGCACGAGAGAAAAGGCCGGACCACTGTTGGAGATCAGGAAAAGTCCCCTGATTTCTTCTCTACCAAGTGTCATTTTTAAAAATTCATCTTCGACATGTTTGGTTATAGAAGCGGTGATTGTGGGAGTTCTGGGCCCAAGGTTGATTGTTCGAAGAATAGATTGAATGTCATCATTGGCAAGGATTGACATTGACAACTGCTCAATCTGTTTTGCCGTCAGCCCCAAAAAAGTTTTGACATTCTGGTTAATGTTTTCCGCATGGTGGTTAAACTGGAGTTCCATCTCCGATGATACTTTTTTATATACCACAACGGTGAGAAGAATTGTTGATACAAGCGTCAGACCAATCATCACTGAAATCAGTTTAAACCGTATCGATTGATAGTTGGTTCGAACGTCTTTATTCACCGATTCCCCCGTTCGTTCAGCCACTGTGTCTGCAACTGTTGAAAGGTTGTGGTCACATCTTCACCGGCAATGAGCCTTTGTATCGAGTGGTTGAATTCCAGGCCCGTTTGCCCTCCCAATCCAATGTCTGGAAAAATGAAAAGAGCCTCAGATTCCTTGAGCATTTTGTTCAGAGTAAGAACTTCTGCGGGTAAATCAAGCGTGTCTTCGGGTACGTTTATTGCCGGCATGAGTCCCACTTCTGTCATCAATTTGTATTGATTGGCTGGTGTTGTGAGAAACTTTATGAGCTCAAACGAGGCTTCCTTTTCTTTGGAGTGTGCGCCGATGGCAAGGTTCATGTCTGGCTGGCCCATTAAACGCCTGCTCATCAGGTTGTCTTTGGAGAAATGAGGAAAGCTGGTGACTCCAAGCGCAAAATCGACGTCGTCAGCATGACTGAGATAATATTGAAGGTACCAGGAACCCATGACCAGCATGGCGGCTTTGCCATCCTGAAACAGATCGATCGTGGTTTGATAGTCAATACTATTCGGGTTTTCTGGAAAAACTCCCAGCTCGACCCATTGTTGAAGAGTGTTCCCGGTATCTAAAAATGTTTGATCCAGCCACGTAGCATTCCCACTTCTTACCTCAGCGAGCAGATCTTTTCCTGCCAACCGCTCTTGTATCAGACCTGCAAGCATACCACCAACCCACGGCTCTTTGTTACCAAAGGCAATTGGAATGTAGTGATGTTTTCTCAAGATTCTTGATATTGCAAGCAGTTCACTGTTTGTGGTAGGTGGATCAATGTTTAACCGGCTGAACACCTGCTTGTTATAAAAGAGTAGTGCAAAGACATGTACAGTGGGAACACCATAGACGTCCTTGTCATAGGTCAACAAGTCGAAACCATTACGTGGGAAGGTGCTTTTCCATTCAGGTGATTCGTTTATATAACTGTTCAGTGGTGCAACTTTTCCCGCCTTAACAAAATTCTCGAGAAACGCACCACACCAGGTCATGAAGATATCGGGTGTTTGATTTGCTGCCATCAACACCGGGAGTTTTGATTTGTACTGCTCGGTTGAGTAATACTCTATTTCAACTTTTATTGATGGATTTTTGGCCATGAAATCATTGCAACCTTCCTGAAAAAACTTCATGGCTGGGTTATCAATCGGGGTACCCCAAAAAAGAATATTAATCTCCTTGCGCGCTTCGTTATCCTGGAGAGTCCCAAAGAACTTTGTCGGTTGGCTTGAATCGTCAAACCAGAGTACCCCAACCAGGAGCGCACATACAGCAATGAGAAGAATGGTGGTGGTGTGTTTCATACCGTGCTCCCACTCCTGCTCTTAGAGATAGTCTGTCGGTCTGATGGCATCGTTCCGCAATAGCTCATAATAAAAGAGCCTATCGTAACGGAATCTGCATTTCAAGAATATTTGGTCATACACTTCATCGAGCGCTGCTCGAGGTGGTTCGCTCCTTTTTCTGAAAGTTCATAAGGTTTTTATATTAATAGGTACTATTCAGGCTACCATCTCCTCTACTTCAGTAAAATGTAGTGGTGAGAGGGGTGGCGTCGCAAGTGCCCCATCGGAGAGTTCGATAACACGATCAGCGCGTGCGGCATAGGCCGGTTCGTGAGTCACCATCACGATACTCATTCCTTCGTGGTTAAGCTGTTGCAGGAAGTCCATAATTTCCTCACCGGTTTTTTTGTCGAGGCTACCGGTTGGCTCGTCGGCAAAAAGTACTCCTGATGATTTGACCACTGCTCGTGCGATGGCTACCCGTTGCTGTTCTCCGCCGGATAGTTTGCCAGGAAGTCTGTTGAGTTTGTCGCCAAGCCCGATCTTTGTAAGGTAGTGCCCGGCCCGCTGGATTAAGTCCTTGCTGACCGGTTTTATTGAATGCATATAGGGCAGTAGTGTATTCTGCATCACCGTAAGGTAGGGAATCAGATGGTGGAATTGGAAAACAATCGCAAAATCTGTTTTCCTTAAAAGGTTCAGTTCGCTCGGCTGTTGAGTAAGCAGGTTTTTTCCTTGATAGAACAGGTCGCCGTCATCAGGACGCACCAGTGTTGACATAACGTTGAGCAGTGTTGTTTTTCCTGACCCTGACCTGCCGACAATAGCGAGAAATTCACCTTTGTAAACATCAATAAAAATATCGTTCAATACGGTGACTTCTTTATCTTCTGATTGAAATGATTTAGTGAGACGCCTCCCACTTATCAGTATATCTTTCATTTCATTTACCTCACGAAAGGGATGTTAACGCTTCAGAAGGATCGATTGTTGCTCCCTTCCAGGCTGGATATAGAGAGGCTAGTACGGTAACACTCCCGAATAACAGAGCAGCGCCGAGGAGCTGCACCATGCTGAAAATCGGTTGAAAATTGTCAGAGAGTGCCAGGATGTCAAGCGCTTTAAAGCTTGCTGCATATCCTGTGGAATAACCAACCAGGCCAGAAATCAGCCCGATAATGGCAGCTTCAACACAGAAGATGATGAAGATATGCGACTTGCCATACCCCAGTGAGCGCAGGATGCCGATATCTTTTTTTCGCTCGTTAACCGCAGCCAGCATGGATAATCCGATCATGGCAGCTGCGGTGAGCAGGATGACCAGTGATATGGAAAAGGCCAACTTCTGGACAAAATGAATGGAAGCCATCCGTTGGTTTACGATATTCTGCAGGGCCTTTATATCAGTACCTGGTAATTGGGTACGAATTTGGGTGACAATATCGTCGATGGGACACCCCGCACAGAGCGCGGCAACTTCAACAAAGCTGATAGAACCTGGCTTTCTTAGCAGGGTTTGTAATTCTGACAACCCTAGAAAGATGACCTGATCATCGTCTCCGCCGGTCTCTTCGAGAACGCCGGCAACTTTATAGAGGCTATCTCCAACCGGCAGGAGGTCTTCTGGTTTTAGGAGAAGTTTCTGGGCGGCACGGTGGCCCAGAAGCACCTCGTTTGGCTGCTGGGGAATTTGACCATCAATTGCCCAGTAGCTCTTGATGCCCAACTCATCATCCCAGCGAACCCCAACAGCTGCCAGTGACATAGAGCCAACATCCAGGGTTCCAACAAGTTTTGGAGCTACAACTGAAATACGCTCTTTTAACTCAATTGACTTAATTGCTGATATTGTTCCTTTTTCGTCGAGATCCTCGACGTTATAGAGCATATCACCCATATGAAAGCCGCCATAACTTACGCGAAGTGTCTCTGCCTTGGGAGCAACGATAATATTGGCTCCGTATGCGCTGAGCTTTCTCTCAAGTGAATCGCCTACGACCAGTGATACCTGAAGAAGCGCAGCAATGGACATGACCCCGAGGGAAAAAACCAGAATAAGAAGCATTGTTTTGGTCAGCTTTCTGCGAATATTGCTGATCGGGATTGTAAATATATTCATCACTGCCTCCTAGAAGTAACGGGCGCCAGAGAGAATATCCTTAACCTGGAGTACCAGCATGCCATCTCGTTCAACCCTGTTAAGCGGCGCCGGATTACAGCCACCTTTGACCACGTTGATCCGACTTGAATGAAATCTCCTCCCGCAATTATTGCAGATCATGAATTCGCCATCCTGACTGTAACCTTTTTTGGAAAGATAACAGACATCACATGCATCAAAGGCAGCGCGTATAACACCATCTCTACTTTTCACTACGAAAAATTTCACTTCCTGGCCTTTGGATTTGTAAACGAAATAGTGCGCCTGGCCATTGTTTATTGTTTTGAGCGGGATGGCTACCTCACCATTTGTTGCTTTAATTCTTTTATGCTGACTAAAGAGCCCCCCATGTGCAAAGGGAATCGTAACTAAAACAAGGAACGTAATAAATAAAAGGACAGCGATTAATCGATTAACCATGAGTATCACCATTGTTAGTTTTTTATAGTCCCCTTTGATTGGCTATCTATAAACCAATCAAAGGTGCCAGCACGATGTGACTGGGACGGCTAGAAGTTAAAAAAAGCTGCAGGGAAGGGTAGTTGGTATCTGTGTGGCACAAAGAGTCATACGCTGCCCTGCCAATAAAAGGCGGGAAATCGTATCAAATGAGAAACGAGCACGTGAGAATATGGATGGGTATTAATTGCGGTCGTGGGGGAGGTCTGGTGATTGCAACGACCTCAGCAGTTATTAACGGATTGATAATGGTGTGGTTGAAATGTCGAGGAGCATTGGACTGTTCATCATCAGAATAGAGTCGTGGAAAAACAATATCGATATCATCTCCATCGCAATACGAGCGATAGGGGCACGGTGTGGAATCTGCTTGTAATGGAGTCTGTGAAAGTCCAGTGGAACGATCATGGCAACATGAGTTACCTTTTGGTGTAACAGATTGGTATAATTTGCAATCGAGGTTCTTGGCCGACGGAGGGTAGACCATCGTCGCAGTCAGGAAAGGAAGTAGGAGAAGGATGATTAGGAACGTACGATTTTTCATATAGCAAGCCTCGGTGTTCTTTTTATGTACCACAGAGTAGCATTTATTATCAACTGCTTTTTGTCTTGCCTGCTGTCGGTAGTCCTTCCAACTTTGTTCGCCACACCATGCAAACTGCGCCGAGATTTCTTTGGTATATTGTCAAGGTGTAATTATAAGTATCAAGAGGTTCGGAAAAATAAAATCACCGAAACCGACTGTAAAATCGAACTGATCTGTATGGTTGTCCACTAGCGGAGGGTTCAATGAAGGCATCAGATCTATTTGTTGAAGCACTTGAGGCGGAAGGTGTCCAGTATATCTTTGGCATTCCGGGGGAAGAAAACCTTGATTTACTTAATTCCCTGAAGAATTCCTCTATCAAACTGATCATCACCCGGCATGAGCAGGCGGCTGGTTTTATGGCTGCAACCTATGGAAGGCTTACCGGTAATGCAGGGGTCTGCCTTTCAACACTTGGTCCCGGCGCAACGAATCTGGTCACCGCTGCAGCATATGCTCAACTGGGAGCCATGCCCATGCTGATGGTTACAGGGCAGAAACCGATTAAGGCCAGTAAACAGGGACAATTCCAGATTGTGGAAATTGTCAATATGATGCGGCCGCTTACGAAATATACCTGTCAGATAGCCAGTGGACACAATATCCCCAGCAGGATCAGGGAAGCGTTTCGACTGGCAGAGGAAGAACGCCCCGGAGCAACTCATATCGAATTGCCCGAAGATATCGCCATTGAACATACTTCAGCAGAGATCATCAGGGAAAGTCTGCATCGCCGACCGATTGCAGAAGAAAAAGCAATCAAGGCAGCGGTTGAGTTAATTGAGCAGTCTCGCAGGCCTTTGCTGCTGATTGGAGCGGCCGCTAACAGGAAAACGTCGAGTAAGATGTTGAAGAAATTTGTCGATAAACTGGGAATTCCCTTTTTTAGTACCCAGATGGGCAAAGGGGTGGTGGATGAGCGACACCCACTGTTCCTTGGTAATGCTTCACTTTCAGCAAATGATTTCCTTCACCGGGCCATCAGCCATACCGACCTGATTATCAACGTTGGCCACGACGTGGTTGAGAAACCACCATTTTTTATGGAGCAGGGTGGGTTTAAGGTCATCCATGTCAATTACCTGACGGCGGCGGTTGACCCGGTGTACTACCCTCAGCTTGGGGTGATCGGCGATATTGCCAACTCCATTTATCAATTAAAGCAACGGATAAAACCGAAGAAGAAATGGGACTTCACTTACTTTCAGGAGGTAAAGGATCGACTTGAGCAACATCTGTGTGAAGGTGTCGATGATGAGAGGTTCCCGATCTATCCGCAACGACTGGTCAGTGATGTTCGCAAGGTAATGCCCGACGAGGGGATTATTGCCCTGGATAACGGGGTGTATAAAATCTGGTTTGCCAGAAATTATAAAGCGTATATGCCCAATACGGTGTTGTTGGATAATGCACTGGCCAGTATGGGTGCCGGGCTTCCATCAGCTATTGCCGCCAAGATTGTCTACCCTCAACGAAAGGTGATGGCAATCTGTGGTGACGGAGGTTTTATGATGAATTCACAGGAGCTGGAAACCGCTGTGAGGCTTAAGTTGAATCTGGTTATCCTGGTCCTCTGCGATAGTGCCTATGGCATGATTAAATGGAAACAAGCCAATATGGGCTTCGACGATTTTGGCTTGGATTTTAATAATCCTGATTTTGTGATGTATGCGAAAAGCTATGGAGCCAACGGATACCGCCTCGAATCCAGTGAAGCCTTCCTGCCACTGGTGAATGAATGTTTCAAATCACCCGGTGTTCACCTGATTGAAGTGCCCATTGACTATTCGGACAATGACCGGATCCTGAATAAAGAGATCAAAGAAAAAAGTCGCTTTCTTTAAGGAGTCTAAAATGGTTAAGCATTACACCCTGATGGTACCCGGTTTTGACTCATCCGGAGAAAAACTTGAGGTCACCGCTCCATTTGACAGCCAGGTGATCGCCACCTGTGATCTGGCCAATGAGGCAGTTATAGAACAGGCATTGCAGACTGCAGCTAAACTTTTTCAGGATAAGCTTGAATATATTCCTTTGCGGGAGCGTCTGAAAATCCTTGAGCGGGCTGCTGCCATTATGCAGGAAGAGGATGAAGACCTCGCCTTTTCTGCTGCCCAGGAGGGGGGAAAACCACTGATTGACTCGCGAGTTGAGGTTGCCCGGGCCATTGATGGCATGAAGATATGTATTGAAACCATGCGGACAGAAGCGGGCACGGTGGTTCCCATGGGCGTTAACGATGCCTCAGCCAGAAAGCTTGCAGTTACCAGGCGTGAGCCGATTGGCGTCGTGGTTGCGGTAAGTGCCTTCAATCATCCGCTTAACCTGATTGTCCACCAGGTTGCCCCGGCGATCGCAGCGGGCTGCCCGGTAATCGTGAAGCCTGCCAAAAAAACACCGCTCTCCTGTTTTCGATTTGTCCAGATACTCCGTGAAGCCGGTCTACCTGATGCGTGGTGCCAGGTGGTGGTGATTGGCAGCTCCGATTTGTCTACCAGGCTTGTTGCAGATGAGCGGGTGGATTTCTTCTCCTTTATTGGCAGTGCCAGAATCGGTTGGATGTTACGTTCAAAACTGACTCCCGGTGCCCGCTGTGCACTTGAGCATGGTGGTGTCGCCCCGGTTATTGTTGCTGAAGACGCGGATATGTCGACTACAGTACCAAAGCTGGTAAAGGCTGGTTTTTACCATGCAGGACAGGTTTGTGTGTCAGTGCAGCGGATTTATGCCCATGAGCACATTGCAGTCGAACTCGCTGAAAAGATTGCTGAGGTGGCAAAAACCCAAAAAATCGGTGATCCGATCTCCGCTGATACTGAAATAGGTCCATTGATCGATCCTGCAGAGGTGAACCGTATTGATGAATGGGTCAAAGAAGCGATTGCGGGAGGTGCTGAACTTTTATGCGGCGGTAAACCGGTGTCAGAAACCTGCTATGAGTGCACCGTGTTACTCAATCCGCCAGAGAATGCGAGGGTGAGTACGCACGAACTGTTTGGTCCGGTTGTCTGTGTTTACACCTACCAGGATGTTGATGAGGCTGTTGAGCGGGCGAACCGCTTGCCATTTTCTTTTCAGGCAGCTGTGTTTACCAAAGATATTGATCTTGCAATGAAACTTTTTGCCTCACTGAATGGGTCGGCAGTGATGGTCAATGAACATACGGCTTTTCGTGTCGATTGGATGCCCTTTGCCGGTTTAAAACAATCAGGCTATGGAACAGGTGGGATTCCCCATACCATCAGAGATATGCAGGTTGAAAAAATGCTGGTGATCCACTCCGATGAATTACCCGATTAGCATAGGAATGGGAGGGTGTGTATGAGCGCAAAGAAGATGTTTGATGTTCTTTATCTTGTTGAATTGCTCACACCACGCCGCGATGGCGGTGAGAAAATACCATTATTTCTGGAACGTTTCCAGCAACGCTACGAGCAGGCACTTTCACTCGGCTGTGGAATTTCGGTTCCCGATAACCCCATGGGGAGAACCCGCATTGGACTGCCTGAATGCATATCCCAGCTTGGCTTGACGGTTGATCCTGGGAAAATCGTCATGAACCTCAACACTTTCCATTCCAAAACAGAACTTGATACCTTGCTTGATTCGGCAGCCGAGCTTGGGATAAACCGTCTACTGGTCGTCAGGGGGGATGGTGGACCGGAGCTTGAAAAACTGAACCCGCAGTCAATCGGTGGTAAACATAATATCGTCACGACCCCAGAGTTAGTGGCCTATATCAATCGTGAGTACGAGGGCCAGTTCATTACCGGCGTAGCTTTCAACCCTTATAAAAAAAATGATTTTGAGCTGGCTCATCTCCAGAGGAAAATTGAGGCGGGGGCCAAATTTGTTATTACCCAGCCAATTTTTGATCGTCATGAGCAAGTGGATGCAATTCTGGATTATGGCGTGCCCGTTGTCGTAGAGGCATGGATGTCAGAAAACGTTGCACTTTTTTATAAGAGCGTAGGCATAAAACAGGAACAGTCTGATCATTCCCATGACCCACGCCTGGTGCTTCAAAAGCTCCATCAGGCATATCCCGGCTCATGTGTCTATCTGGCCATGCTGAATTTCACCACTGACTGGTCTGTACAACTCCCTCACATTCTATCGAAGTGACACGAGCATAACATCAGACCGCCAGGTAACGAACGGTTTGTGTCGTGTTATTTTGATTATTTTTAATAGTATCAACATGTTGACCAGGGTTTTGGGGGAATCTTCAGTAGTAATCCATGAATAATTCTCACTTTCTTCTTCAATGGTAGAATCAGATATGATTCAATAGAGGAAATGGCAGTTTCATCATTGTTGGATACGATTAGAAACTAATCACTACGACAAGAGAATGAACAAAACGCACACGACAAAAAAGTTGATCGATGCGGTAACCGAACTGCAAAAGAAGTCGGTTGTTGACGATGATCTTGCGGCTGCGCTTTGCCAGACCATAAAAGAGTCCTTCACACGCAGTCGTGAATTGGAGGCGTTTATGCGGGGAGCAAAAACAGTCCTAGAACAGAAAGGGTTCGAGACTGCAGCCCGGGCAATTTTTGATCACTGTACCGAGTTGATTGGTGCCACTTCCGGGTATGTTGCTTTACTCAGTGATACCGGTGAGGAAAATGAAGTACTCTTCCTTGAGGCGGGAGGCCTGCCCTGTGATGTGGACCCTGAGCTGCCCATGCCAATACGCGGATTGCGTGCAGAGGCGTACCACTCCAATAGTGCAGTATATGATAATGACTTCATGAACAGCGAGTGGATAGAATTCATGCCGGAGGGGCATGTGATTCTGAAGAATGTAATGTTTGCCCCCCTGGTAATTGACAAGAAGACGGTGGGCATTATCGGTCTGGCCAATAAACCAGAGGATTTCACTGATGAAGATGCCAGAATGGCCGCAGGATTTGGCGAATTGGCTGCCATTTCATTGCAGAATAACCGTTATCTTGATGAGCGAAATGATGCGGATAAACAGCGTGAATCGGTGATTATCGATTTGCAGAAAGCCCTTGATCAGGTAAAAAAGCTCAGTGGTCTGCTGCCAATCTGTTCGAGCTGCAAAAAGATACGAGATGATGAGGGGTACTGGAGTGAAATAGAGGATTTTATTGAAGGACACTCTGAAGCTGAGTTCACCCACGGTATCTGCGAAAGTTGCACCAAAGAACTATACCCCGATCTGGATATTTCAAAAGATTAGCACACCAGGGATCGACTGCAGCCTGCTTCAAATCGTTCTTGGCATAATGTTACGACTTCTGTTGTTCAAATTTATTATTCTGGAGGGGGCGATTTCCGAGCAACAATGGTAGCTGCCCGGATGTTCTTGTGTTTGGTACGGGTATTGGTGGTTGTCTTTATTATCTCGGCATAGCCAAATCCGGTACTGTGTAATTCTTCCAGGAAGGTGCCCCCGTCCTTTGCCCCGGCAATTCAGGTAAACCAGTTTTTTAAATCAAAAACCGTATGTGCCTTCTTATCAGTTTTTTTCTTTATCAGCTCTGCGATATAAAGTGTTCCTGTACGTTTAATGACCCGCGATAATTCCTGAAATATGGCACCGCGAAAGGGATTCAGGTTGAATATCCCATTGACAATGATCACATCAACA
>QZLB01000298.1 GCA_004796425.1 Desulfobulbaceae bacterium
ATTGACTCAATGACCAGCTGGTTTTGGAGAACCAGGGTCTGATGTCAGGAAGCTCAGCGATCCTGTCAAGGTTGAACAGCCACATGAACATCGGATAACTGAACCCGTGTTTTTTCGGAATGGCGCGCTGATGCCGAACCGTACCTATGCAGATTCCATCCTTCATGGAGTGACTCCAAGCATGTTGCAGACCCGTAGCCCGCTGGCTACACCATCCTCGTGAAAACCGTTTAGCCAGTAAGCACCTGCGTAGTGAATTCGATCGCGACCCGAAATCTTTTCCCACTGAGCTTGGGCTTCAATCGTTGCCGGGTTGTATACCGGGTGTGCATATGCAAATCGTTTAATGACCTTTTCCTCTTCCACCTCGGTGTTGAGCGAGACGAGGTAAGTGTGCACTGCATCGAGCCGCTGCAGAATATTCATGTTGTAAGTCAGGGTCGGTTTATGCATCACATCATTGAGATGATAGTTCCAACTTGCCCAGGCTCGCCTGGTACGTGGTAAGATAGAAGTATCGGTATGCAGCACCACCTGGTTGGTGGTGAAATCAATACCTGAGAGTACACGCTGCTCATCCGCAGTTGGCTCATCAAGCATCGCCAGGGCCTGATCTGCATGTGTGGCTATGACCACCTCATCAAAACTTTCAAACTGATCCTGAAAATAGAGTGTTACCTGATCAGAGCCACGTACAACCTTCTCTACGCCACTGTTCACTCTGACCGGGTGAGCAAATGAGTCGACCAGCGGTTTCACATAAGAGTTCGAGCCACCGCAGATGGTATACCATTGCGGCCGATTGACGACATCGAGCAACCCATGATTGAGAAAAAATCTGGCAAAAAACTTCAGAGGGAACTGCTTGGTCTCCTGCAGTCCCATCGACCAGATTGCTGAAATCATTGGCAGGAGGTAGGATTGTTTGAACAGCTGACCATACTCCTGGCCGTCAAGATATGAACCGATCGTTGAATCTGTCGGGTCGTCAACTTCTTTGCGTACCGCTTTATTGAATCTCAAGATGTCCCGAAGCATACCCCAGAACGCAGGGCTTATCAGATTTTTCCGTTGGGCAAAAAGGGAGAAGAGGTTGTTACCGTTATACTCGAGCCCGTTCTCGTCATTGCGCACAGAGAAGCTCATTTCTGTTGGTTGGTACGCAACACCAAGCTCCTCGATCAATTTAATGAAGTTGGGGTAGGTGCGGTCATTGAAGACAATGAAACCCGTATCAATACGCTGGTTCTCACCCTGATAGGATATTTCCGAAGTGCTGGTGTGACCGCCGATATAATCGTTTGCTTCAAAAACAGTGACATCGTATGTCTTTGATAGGTAATACCCACAGACAAGTCCAGAAATACCGGATCCGATAACGGCTACTTTTTTCATGTTTTTCTCAACCTTTGGGCAAGTTTAACCCACAACGGGCGTGGCAGGATACCAAGTAGTTTGAGTAGCATGGTAAAACGTTTTGGAAAATGGATTTCACGTGATTTCTTTGCAAGGCCTTTTCTGATGCAGTTGCTGGCCGCTTCCACGGAGATAAGTGAAGGCATTGGGAAATCATTCAAATCGGTTAGAGGGGTTTCAACAAACCCAGGACAAACCAGACTGACCGCAATATTCTCAGGTTCCAAGGAGATTCTCAAGGTGTCTATCAGGTAGGCGACTGCCGCTTTTGACGAACCGTAAGCCTCGGCCCGCGGCAAATGTACGTATGCTGCAGATGATCCGATTCCGGCAAGATGAGGAGCATCACTTTTCCTCAACAGTGGTAACAGAGCTTCAATGGAATGAGCCATGGTTTCAACATTAATTCTCATGACCCGGCTGACAAGATTAGAGTCGAAATCAGGCATGTCAATGTATTCGCAGGAACCGGCAGAGAGAATCGCAAGATCGACCCGCTCGAGATTATTAAACCACGCCAATGTCTGGTCTCGGCTCAGCAGGTCTACCTGGCCTGTTCTTATGCCGTGCTGCGCCAGTTCGTCAAGTTGTTTCTGATTTCTACCGATGGCCCAGACCGTATGCCCCTCCTGCTGATAATCAAGGGCGAGCTGTTTGCCGATTCCGGAGGTGGCACCAGTGATTACGATATTCATTTTGCAAGTCTCCCTTTGATGTAACTGATAATTGAGCCAATCAAGGGGATGCGCTCATAGATGAGGGCACCGAGATCATAATAATCGCGATGATAATGGACTTTACCATTCGTATCAAAACGCAATATGGATATGCCGTCTATGGAAAAGTGACGACCACGGTTAAGTTTTTTATGCTGAAGCTCCATTCGCCACTGAAGCGTACAGATATCACCTTGTAATGCTTCTTCTCCAAAGATGAATCTGGTGTATCCAGAATTACTATACATGGATTCAAAGTATGATTTCAATTCGGAATATCCATTGATCTCATGAATCGGATCGATGAACTGAATATCATCACTGTAGATGGATTTCAGCAAGTCGAGGTTATTACGGTCCAGTTGGTTATACACATCCTGAAAGTTTTTTACCGAATTCATGGTTCGCTTTCCTTGTTGGGCTCGCCGGTGGAATCTTATTCCCCTGATCTAGGAGGTTGTCGGTTTGGAAAAAGAGATGATAACTTCTCCGACCCGAATGCCCCATTTGCTCATAATCGCCTTGTTTAACAGGACACCATCAGGTTGGAGGAACATCCAGTCATCGAAGGTTATATTCCAGACATCATCGCCAACACTGATCTTAAGAACGTACGTCCAATTGAGCGCATTACCGGCGGTTTTGCCGCTGGCGGTACCCGATACATCATCGGCACTTCCACTATAACTTTGGGGACCCGTTTTGGTGATTGTCCAGATACGCTTAGTTTTTTCACCATCATTCCAAATGAAATCTTCATCCAGGACAATCGTATTATCATCGCTTTCGGTGCCGACTATATCGACAACGAATTGTCTGGTGACGGTTCCGCTCCGATCCATTACCACCCCCCAGCCCCTGGTCTGGCCGGTGAAATATTGGAACAGATCAAACTTGGGGCTTCGGTCTGCATACTGGATGACATCGACCCCGCCACAAGCTGTTAAAAGTGTGAAAAGCGGGATCAGCATGAAGGATTTTATTGATCTGAAACTGCTGGTTCGTCTGTTTAATGTTACACGTCTCATATTTTGCTCAGCTCCACTTGAGGTGGTTGGTCTTGGTGATTCGATAACCGGCTCGCTTCTATTTTGAGTAAAGTAATCAATATGCGCTCAGTGGTCGTGTAGAAGCATCTCAGCCTTGCTTCAGAACATAGTCACCAGGAGCAGCGGAGCAATGGGAGAGTAATATAGGCTTTCTGGTAGTTTCTGCTACTGCCCTGTGGGGGTGAAATGGGTGACAGCCCATGGAAAACTATTCTTCTTCATCAGATTCAGCCCCGGTTTTATGCTGGGTGTCGGCCTTGCACCAGTGATTGTAAACAAGAAGCGCACATCCGATAACGATACCACCGATTATCAGGGAAGGGAGCGGTCCAACCAGGTCAGGCAGAAAGAAAACGACCAGCAGAAGTGCAATCAGCAGGTACAGCATTTTTGCTGAATAGAGAAAGGATTTCATTTATTACCTCGATCCCATGAATTTAGCTTCACGTAAGGCTAATATAATGCATACATCCAGATCTGGCGAGCGTATGATCGATCGGGGCTTGAAATCAGGGGAAGATGGTCAGGCAGGAGAAGAAGCACCAGCGGTTAACCGAGTTGTTACCTGTAGAGGCGGGAGAAGATGCAGGTCCTGCTTTTGGTGAGGGTTACGCAATGAGGGAATACAGGCCAGCGGTGTAGCACACGCTGGCCTGTTTCAGAAAGCTTAGCTGTCTGCCAGAATGTTTGCAACAGCGAGGAACAGGTCTGAATCCCGGAGGACACCGACCAGTTTATCACCATCAAATACTGGAATTACAGTAACTTTGAGGCGATGCATTTTTTTCAAACCTTCGATCAGTCGGTCAGTGGTCTGCAATCCTTTACCGCGAACCTTTAGCATCATGTCTCCAACTTTGATCTCATCGGCATGGGTCAGAGCCCGCTGAGTCAGTCCTGCATTTGCTTCATCAAGATCAGCAGCGTCAGCCTCGGCAAACGCGACAGACATACCAAGTGCTGCAATTTTTTCACCAAGTCCCCCGGCGATTTCGGGAATCAGGGTTTTCAGAATTGACTGAAAATCGATAATTCCAACCAGTTCATTATTATCATCCAGGACAAGGCAGGTTCGATGACCGGCCTCGGTACATGCTCCGGTCTCAACTTCGCAATAAATCTTTCTCAGGTCCATTACTGCGTCTTTGAGATTACGGTCATACTTGGTGGTCGCATAGTCGGCGATGGGGACCATGATATCGCTAATTTGTTTTTTCAGGGGCATATCTTCTCCTTTTGTTTGTTACTCGAGTGAACTTTTAATATTTGTATTTAAATATAATTCGTTGTTTTCTCTTCTTTCTTTTTGCTATGTCCCCGAGTGAACGTGATCTGATTCAATGGAAACGTCGACTCGTACATAAACTATAATCACATCCATCAGAAAATTTAGGCGATTGTAGCCTAAAATGATCAGCCGGGCAAATCGTTTTAGTGTTTTTATCGTAAAAAATGAGTAGTCATTCATTTTCTGTTACCCCCTAATATGAGTCCTTTTTGATTGATATTACAGTGAGATAGCAGGTGAAAAGATACCCAATATCGGACGGGCTGAACGTTTAAAAATCTTGACACAACCCGGACTTTTTTATACTTTCATGTGCATTTTTATAACGATCGAAGTATGAGGTCAGTTCCCTGCGGGGCTGAGATATATAGTTTATACATGTCAAGGAGAGTCTGATGAATCACAAAACAACAATGAAGTCAGGGTTGCTGTTACTGGCGATCCTCTTGCTGTTTTCCGGGACCGCATACGCGAGTGGCGGTGGTGGAGAAGCAGTGTCTGGAATGCCCCAGGACGGAAGCCCCTGGTGGTACTGGCCAGTGATCTTGTTTGTCGCAACCTTTATCATGGGGATTATTGCGGTGCTTGGTGGTGTTGGTGGTGGTGTTCTGTTCGTTCCCATTATCAGTGGTTTTTTTCCGTTCCATCTCGATTTTGTTAGGGGAGCCGGTCTTCTCGTTGCGTTGGCTGGTGCACTTGCTGCGGGACCAGGTCTGCTGCGTTCCGGTCTTGCCAGTCTGAGATTG
>QZLB01000210.1 GCA_004796425.1 Desulfobulbaceae bacterium
GTGTACAGAAACTGCTCTTTGGAGCAGATAGCGATGTTATCAGCTCAGCCCGGGCGGCTACCGCTCACGCACCAGGTGGTACCGGAGCACTGAGAATTGGCGCTGAACTGCTTAAAACCTTTCAGCTCGATTCCCACGTCTGGGTGAGTGATCCTACCTGGGCAAATCATAACGGCATCTTCACCGCAGCCGGTTTTCAGCTCAAATCGTATCCTTACTATAATCCTGAAACCAAGGGACTCAATTTCGAAGAGATGCTTGACTGCTTAAAAGAAATACCAGCGGGTGATATTGTCCTATTGCACGCCTGTTGTCATAACCCGAGTGGTGTTGATTTATCGGGGGACCAGTGGCAAACTGTTGCTGAAATAGCCCAGCAGCGAGGTTTTATACCGTTCCTTGACTTTGCCTATCAAGGTTTTGGTTCGGGAGTAGAAGAGGACCGGGTTGCTGTTGAAGCCTTTGCCGAAGCCGGGATCGATTTTTTCATTGCCAGCTCATTTTCAAAAAACTTCGGCCTCTACAATGAAAGAACCGGTGCAATAACGGTGGTCAGCCCATCGGCAGCCGAATCGGCCGTTGCCATGAGCCATTTGAAAAAGACCATCAGGGTTTGCTATTCAAACCCTCCTGCACATGGTGGCCTGGTTGCCAAGACTATCCTCTCTGAGCCGAGCCTGGAGAAGGCCTGGCGGGGAGAACTTAAAGAGATGTGTGACCGCATCGTTACCATGCGGTCGGCGTTCGTCGATGGTTTGAAATCACGTGGTATCGACCAGGATTTCAGCTATATAAAAGCCCAGCGAGGGATGTTTTCATTCAGTGGTCTTGATGATCAGACCGTGAACTGGCTCAGGGAGCACAAATCGATCTATGTTGTGGGAGGCGGCAGGATTAACGTCGCGGGACTGACCTCACAGAATATTGATTATGTGTGCGACGCCGTTGCTGAAAGTCTGAATCGGTAAGCTAATCGTACCTTACCGGCTATTCCTTTCCGGAGCCGGTAAGGTACGATAACCAAGCGGTTAATTCTTTCTGGTATCAAAAACCAATTTTCCACCAAGATGGCCGGCAATACCGGCAGCTCCTACCATAACCAGGCCAATCAGAACGTACACCCATTTACTCTCCGAACCCATGACATCAGGGGTAATAAGTCGCCAGACTACCAGCGCACTCAAGGTTATGGTGACAACAATGGAGGCACCTATTTTGACCATAAAGATACCCGTCTTCACCCCCTGGTATCGATTCTGCCACTCGAGATAACCGGTGGCGATAACAGCTGGCATGTTGATCAGCACAAAAATCAGACTATAAAAGGCGGCCAACTCAAACCCTGCAATTTGAAACAGCGCCGTTCCCACCAAAAAGAGTAATGCCAGCGGGAGTATGCCGTTGGGGGTATGTACCATGATCGGATGGAGGTGGAACTTAAGCACGAGACCAGCAATTCCGCCCACTTCCTTTTTGGCCGGTGGTGAGGTTGTCGTCGTTTCAGCAGGTACTTCCTGGGTTGTACTTTCAGCTTCCGTATCCGAGACCACTTCGGTAAAGTACTCTTTCCCCGCACCACAAATCGGACAAACCTCCGGAGGTTCATCCCCTTCATGGATGTAACCGCATACTGTACATTCCCATTTTTTCATGCTGGATCCTCCTTGCGTTCCACAGAATTTAAGATCTTCCAATGATTAATCGTTTGCCAGAATCTGGCCATTACAGCCGGCAACCCTGTTTGGTCTGAGTCACCATAACGTGAATTATTTCAATGTTCAATGCGATTCACTCCCACACCACACGGGCTATCGATCGGCCAATTCCTGATCAATCTCATCAACCTTCTGTTGTGCTTCCTCCCAACGATCAATCCAGCGATCCAAACGACGGCAACAGTCATCATACTCCTTGCTTGCCTCACTGAAGGCCTTCTGGTCCTGGTATAACTCAGGGTCAGCCATGGTTGCTTCAAGTTCCTCTTTCAAAATTTCGAGTGCTTCAATCTTTTTCTCGGATTCACTCACCCTGGTTATCCACTTCCCGGCTTTTTCCTGACGCTCGGCTCTTTTTCGAGCCTCCAGCCGTCGTTGCTCCTTGCGATTCTCACGGGAACTGTCGTTCTCACGCTCCGGTGACGGCTCAGGATATGCAACTATCCCCGTTTGAGTCTCCTGCTGCTCAGCTCGGTTTTCCTTTTGATGGATATATTCGCTGATATTGCCGAGAAATTCAGTTACCTGACCATCTTTAACTTCCAGAACTTTGTTGACAAAGCAATCAAGAAAATAGCGATTATGGGACACCACGATAATGGTCCCATCATATTGGTTCATCGCTTCCTGCAAGACCTCCTGTGATTTCATATCCAGGTGGTTGGTTGGCTCATCAAGAATCATGCAATTGGCTGGTGTCGCTATCATCTTAGCCAGGGCAAGACGACTCTTCTCGCCACCTGAAAGTACTGAAACCTTTTTATCAACATCCTCACCCCGGAACAGAAAGGCTCCCAACAGTGAACGCATCTGGGTAACCGTCATGTCAGCGCCGCTGTGCGAGAGCGTCTCGAGCACACTGTAGTTGGCCGGCAGCTCTTGGGCCTGATGTTGGCCAAAATAAGTTGGCAGCACTCCGGTCCCATATGTAATGGAACCCTCATCGAGGGTGATTTTATCTGCCAACAGTTTCATTAATGTGGATTTACCTGCACCGTTATTGCCGACGACCGCTACTTTATCGCCCCGGTTCAACAAAAAATCAACCCCACTGAACACCTGATTTTGATCATAGGATTTACCAAGCGACTTCACCTTCAGGACATCCCTGCCAGAGCGGGGTGCCGTGGGAAACGTGAAGCGAACCTGATGTTCATCCTCCCTCAACTCTATCTTTTCTAGTCGATCCAGTTGTTTGAGTTTAGACTGTGCCTGTCGTGCCTTGGTTGATTTCGCCTTGAATCGTTCAACAAAACGCATGGTCTGGCGAATCTGCGCCTGTTGATTATCATAAGCGGCTTTCTCAATCTGGCGTCGTTCCTCCTTTTCAATCAGGTATCGAGAATAATTGCCTTTATAGGAAGTGAGTCTGCCAAGACTGAGTTCCCAGGTCTTGGTGGTGATGCGATCGAGAAATGTCCGGTCATGGGAGATAATGACCAGGGCGCCTTTATGGGACTGGAGATAGTTCTCAACCCAGGTAAGAGATTCAAGATCCAGATGATTGGTGGGCTCGTCGAGCAGGAGCAGTGAAGGACAGCTCAAAAGCATCCGTGCCAGCAGCAACCGCATCACCCAGCCTCCTGAAAACGTTGATACCGGTCGGTTAAAATCATCCCGTGAGAAGCCCAATCCCATCAAAACTTTCTCGGTTTTTGAACGAATTGAGTAGATATCACTGTCCTCCAACCGGTGCTGAATTGACCCGAGCCGCTCCAGCAACAGTGCCACTTTCGGGTCTTGGGGACCCAGTTCGTTGAGTTGGTTGTTAAGCATCTCTGACTCCTGCTGAAGTGCCAAAAGTTCAGAGAAGGCCCCTTCGGCCTGATTATAGAGCGTACCTTCACTCAACACTTCTGAGGACTCCTGAGGAAGATATGATACAGAGAAATGCTTGGCGCAACTCACAACGCCGTCATCGCTGCTCGTTTCCCCTGCCATAATTTTCATCAGGGTTGATTTTCCCGCACCATTTACCCCTACCAGGCCAATTCGGTCCTGAGGATACACCGCCGCACTTACCGATTTAAAGAGGTGCTTTTCCCCATATTGAATATCTAAATTACTAACCGACAACATAGTTCAAGCTATTACGCTCCAGGTCATTTTTGCACTCCACCGTTACCATACAATAAGGAAATAAATGGCTGAGTCTTTGCAGATTTTGTCTTTTAGGTCCTAGAAATGCAGAGCAGTCTCGGTTGCTAACAACAAAGGTTACTGCCGTGGCACCACTGTTTCTGCTCAAAACCTCCCGAGCCCGCAAGTACCATTCCCGGCTGACCACCAACTCACCAAAGGCCGGGTGATATGGTCCAGCGAGAAGGTTTTGCTCCAATTCTGCCGATGGTTGCAATCCCATCCTGATTACCGGAATATTGCATTCAATAAATGCTGCCCGCGCTTTTCTAACCAGCGTAATGGCTCGATTCAAGCTGAGCGGTCGCCACCGACTGTGCTTGTACAGATCTGCCAAACCGGTTCCCTGGAGAACCAGCAATGGGTAAAGCCTGACAAAATCGGGCTCTAGTCCGATAACTTTTTTTACTCCTGCACCAAAGGAGCTGGTCGTCTCTCCAGGTAAGCCCGGTAACAACTGCACCCCAACACGTAACCCCGACTGCTTTAAAATCTTCACGGCTTGTACACTGTCATCAGCACGGTGTCCGCGCGCCACTTTCTGCAAGACCTGATCATCCATAGACTGCACACCGACCTCTACAGTTTTCACACCGTGGACCCGCAGGTAATCACAGATCTCAGGTGACAGACAGTCCGGTCGGGTAGAAACGCGCACTGATTCAATACTGCCATCTTGCAGAAATGGCTCTGCACCCTGTAAAAGCGTCTGCTGAACCTGTTCGTCAAGACAGGTGAAAGAGCCCCCATAAAAAGCGAGTTGTACGGGGTGGTTATCTTTCCTGAACCCAAGCCACTGCTCAATTGTTTTGGTCAACTGCTGCTGGATGTTCTCACTGGTGGCTTCTACATTTCCCGTAACCGCGTGCTGATCGCAGAACAGACAGCGGTGCGGGCACCCCTGGTGCTGAATAAAAAATGGGATGATAAGCCCGCTCATTGGCTATCGGTATCTCCGCCTTCTTCTCTGATTGCCAGCGCTGCCGCGGCCGCCCGTTGTTCTGCTTCTTTCTTGGAACCTGCCTGTCCGGTACCAAGAACCTGGCCACGAAACATGACAGACACACTGAAATGTTTCTGATGTGACGGCCCGTCCTCTGAATCCAGCCGATAGACAGGAGCTTCATTGAATTCTTCCTGTAGTTTCTCCTGCAGTCTGCTCTTGGCGTCAGTGAGCACCAGATGTGCTTTTCTGGTTTCAATCTCCTCATCGAACAACCGTTGAATCAGATCTGAGGCAACCTGGTAGCCACTATCCTCAAAGACTGCCCCAATCACCGCCTCGAAGGCACAGGAAAGAATAGAGGGTTTATTTCTACCATTGGAAGTCTCCTCACCCTTACCGAGGCTCAGATAACTGCCCAGATCAATCTTCCTGGCCATTCCGGCAAGATGTGCCTCATTTACCAGGGAAGCCCGTAAGCGGGTCAGCTGGCCTTCGCGCATTTCCGGATATCGTTTACACAGGGTATGGCCAATCACCAGATCCAGTACGGCATCTCCAACAAACTCCAATATTTCATTATCTTTGCCAGTCTGCCCCTGCTCAAAGGCATACGACGAGTGAATCAGCGCTTTTTGTAAGAGACGCAGGTCGGTGAACCGATAGGCGATCTTCTGTTCAAGCTCGGTAAGTATTTCCTTGTTCTGATTGGCAAGATTGTCTATCTTAAGACTCATGCTGAGATTTCCTCTTGTCAAATAACTAAACTATGGTATAAAGATCGGTCTCATCATAATTAACGGCGGCGTAGCCAAGTGGCTAAGGCAGTGGTCTGCAAAACCATTATTCAGCGGTTCGAATCCGCTCGCCGCCTCCAGATAGAAAAAAGGGATTTCCGGAGACCGGTAAATCCCTTTTTTTTATTCACCAGACAGCGCTGCTACGCCGGGTTCTTATAGCACACTTTCCACGCGCCTGCATTAACTAACTATCAGCGAGAATGGATCAGGCGACCAGCTATGTCCCCCCTGTTAGACCGGAATTCCCCATATCTCGTTTGAGTATTGTCGAATAGTGCGATCGGTGGAAAATTTGCCCATACGGGCAACATTCAAAATCGCCATCCGAGTCCACCGTTTCGCATCCAGAAAAGCATCATTAACCTCACGCTGACAGGCCAGATAAGACTCCAGGTCTCTGATCAACAGATACTGATCATGAGGACTCATCAGAGAATCGACCAATGGTCTGAATAACTCACGATCACCACGGCTGAAGGCACCGTCCTCCAGTGATTGTATCACCTCTGCTATGTCCGTATTGGCCTGGCAGATCTGTTCGGGCGTTTTGCTGTTATGGATTCTCTCATATTCTGCTTCATCTGCATCAAGTCCGAAGATAAAAATATTCTCGGGACCGACTTCCTCCCTGATCTCAATATTTGCTCCATCAAGCGTCCCGATGGTCAAGGCGCCATTAAGAGCAAACTTCATATTTCCGGTACCTGATGCTTCGGTCCCTGCCGTTGAGATCTGCTCAGAAAGATCTGCTGCCGGCATGATCAATTCTGCCTGGCTGACATTGTAATTGGGCAGAAAAACCACCCGCAGGCGATCACCGATTCGCGGATCGTTGTTAATTACATCACCGATCGAGGTAATCAGTTTGATAATGAGTTTTGCCCGCCAATAAGACGGCGCAGCCTTCCCGGCAAAAATAACAGTTCGAGAAGCATATTCCTCATCGGGACTACAGATCATTTTCTGATACAAGTGGATCACGTGCAGGGCGTTGAGCAGCTGCCGCTTATATTCGTGAATTCTTTTCACCTGTACATCAAACATCGTCTCCGGACTGACCTCGACCCCGGTGTACATCTTGATATACTCGGCCAGCTTTGTCTTGTTCTGCAACTTGATATCCAGAAACGATCGACAGAATTCCTGGTCATCAACCAGCGGTTCAAGCTGTCTCAGTTCGTCAAGATCAACTTCCCAGCCGTCGCCGATCCGAGAAGTAATGAGTTCAGCAAGTGGCCGGTTTGCCTCAAGCAACCACCGCCGTGGGGTTATCCCATTGGTTTTTGAGTTGAACTTACCGGGATAAAAAGAATGAAAGTCATCAAAGATCCGGTCTTTGAGCAATTGCGTGTGTAAGGCGGCCACACCATTTACCGAATGACTGCCCACAATGGCGAGATGGGCCATTCTGACTTTCTTGGGGTACCCCTCCTCAATGATCGACATGTCTCGCAGTTTTTCATGATCGCCGGGGAAATGGCGAGCAACCATGTCCAGAAAACGCTGATTAATCTCATAAATAATCTGCAAATGACGGGGTAAAACCTTGCCAATAAGCTCAACCGACCATTTTTCCAGCGCTTCCGGCATCAACGTATGGTTTGTATAGGCAAAGGTCTTCACACAGATGTCCCAGGACTTTTCCCAGCCAAGTCCTTCAATATCCATCAGCAGTCTCATCAGTTCAGGAATTGCAATGGCCGGATGGGTATCGTTGAGCTGAACGGCGACCCGATCGTGGAACTTGCCAAAGGTTTTGTTCTTCTTTTTGTAGCGGCGCATGATGTCCTGAAATGTCGCCGCCACGAAAAAGTATTGTTGCCGGAGCCGCAATTCCTGCCCAGCATAATTGTGATCAGGCGGATAGAGCACCTTTGAGATTGTTTCAGAGCTTACTTTATGCTGTACCGCACCGATATAATCACCTTCGCCAAAGTGGGTAAGATCAAGCTCGCGCGAGGCCCGTGCAGTCCAAAGCCTCATATTAATCACATGATCGTTTTTATATCCGGGTACCAGAATATCGCAAGGCAGTGCCATGACATCTTTGGTCTCGATCCATTTCGACCTGAAATGCCCCTTCTCATCCTGGTAGGTGCTGACTTTTCCGTAAAACTGCACATTAAAAACCGGCAATCTTCTTTCAAATTCCCAGGGTGAACCATACCGCAGCCAGTTGTCAGGGCTTTCCACCTGATACCCATTAATAAGCTGTTGATAAAACAAGCCGTACTCGTAACGGATACCATACCCGTATGCGGGTATTTTCAAGGTTGCAATCGAATCCATGAAACAGGCTGCGAGCCTGCCGAGACCACCATTGCCAAGAGCCGCATCCTCCTCCTGCTCCTTGATCTCTTCCATACTATAGCCAAGACTTTCAACGGCCTCTTTCACCTGATCATAGAGACCAAGGTTGGTGATGGAGTTGCCCAGTGAGCGGCCGATTAAAAATTCGAGGGAAAGGTAGTAGACCCGCTTTTTCTCTTTGGCGTAGAACGTTTTCTGGGTTTTTATCCACTTCTCGACCATAATATCCCGCAGGGTATAGGCAAGTGCCTTATAGATATCTGTAGCCCCTGAACGCTCGGGATCTCTTCCTTGAAAGCTCATCAGATGATGAATGATATTCTCCTGGATTGATTTTGCACTGGTGGCAAAGTGTATGTCAGCATAATTCTCCGCCCGTTCGGACAGAACATCAGGTGTGGTCTTGCTCATGATAGCGCCCTCCTGTCGACTATCGTTTATATGACTTCCTAAAACATAGTGATTAATGCAAAAACTACCAGTCCTCCGGAGAGATCCAGCAGTGAGAAGAACGAATTGATTTTTGGGGAAAAGGTGCTCTAGCCACTCTTCAATGATGCACCCGATCGATACATTTGTCCAGCTGAGAAATTGTCCAGCGTGGTGAAAGGTAAAATACTACATAATCACATTCACAAACACTATTTCATGTCTATTGTAATGAAATATTAACATTTATTCCGAACATAAGCACATTTAATTCATTTTACATTAACGAGGAACAGATGGCAAAAGCAAGCCAAACCGTCAACAAGCAGACCCTCTACATAACGATATTCATTGTCTTTATCGCCGGATTTTTGTCAGGAGTCGGTTTTGCCGTCTTCAAACTTGACGATTCATCCTCAACTGCGAGTCAGAATCAACCAGGTCAAACCAATGTGGGTGATCAGGAGCGGCAGGCGATTATTAATCTGGAAGCACGGGTTACCTCTAATCCCGAGGACTTTAATGCCTGGACCAAGCTTGGCCATCTTTACTTTGACAGTGATCAGTACAACAAGGCAATCGGTGCCTATACCAAGTCACTTGAGTTACACCCCGGAGACGCCAACCTCTGGACCGACCTTGGTGTGATGTACCGAAGATCGGGTGATTCGACCAAAGCAATTGAATCTTTTGACAAGGCAATTGCGATGAACCCTGTCCATGAACCTTCCCGTCTCAACAAAGGAATCGTGCTCTTCTATGACTTTGGCAAGGTGGAAGAGGCGATCGCCATCTGGGAGGCAGTCCTTAAACTCAATCCTGAATCCAGGACTGCCAACGGTATGAAACTGCAGGACTTTTTAGAGCAAATCAAAGAAGAACAAAACAATTCGTAACTTCAAAATCCTCTGAAGTACGTGGAGAGAGAACGATGAAATTTGACACAATCGCATTGCACGGCGGTCATACCGTCGATCAGGATAGCCATTCACGGGCGGTACCACTTTACCGAACGAGTGCCTATCTATTCAGAGACACTGAACATGCGGCAAATTTATTTGCCCTCAAGGAGCTCGGTAATATTTACACCCGCATTGGCAACCCCACCCAGGACGTGCTTGAGCAGCGATTGGCGCAGCTCGAAGGGGGCACGGCGGCACTCGCGCTGGCCTCAGGTACCTCAGCCATCTTCTACACGATGATCAATATCTGTGCGCACGGTGATGAAGTGGTTGCCGCGAATAATCTCTATGGTGGTACCTATACCCAATTTGATACTATCCTGCCGCAGCTCGGTATCAAAGTGAACATGGTCGATCCGACTGAGCCAGTAAATTTTGCTTCAGCCATCACTGAGAAAACCCGGGCGCTCTATTGTGAAACCGTCGGCAACCCGGCGCTCAACGTCATTGATCTGGAGGCAATTGCTGAGATTGCCCGGAGCCATCATCTGCCCCTCATCGTTGATTCTACCTTTACCCCACCGTGTCTCCTGCGTCCGCTGGAACATGGTGCAAATATTGTAATTCACTCGCTGACGAAATGGATCGGTGGTCACGGCACAGGAATCGGCGGTATTGTGATCGATGGGGCAAATTTTGACTGGACGGATAAAAAGTTCAGTCTCTATAACGAGCCGGATCCATCCTATCACGATCTTCGTTACGCCCATGATCTCGGCGACCTCAACCCACTCGCTTTTGCGCTGAGAATGCGGCTGGTGCCACTGAGAAACCTTGGCGCCTGTATCTCACCTGACAACGCCTGGCAATTCCTCCAGGGCATTGAAACACTTGGTTTGAGAATGGAGAGACATAGCCAGAATGGTGCCCAGGTTGCAGAACATCTGCAAACCCATCAACTGGTTGATTGGGTCTATTATCCGGGACTGAGTGGTTCGCCCGGTCACGACCAGGCGGTTCGGTACCTCAAAAACGGCTTTGGCGGCATGGTGACCTTTGGCATTAAGGGCGGGTTGGCAGCCGGTCAGAAGTTCATCGATTCGCTGGAGATCATTTCACATCTGGCCAATGTTGGTGATGCAAAATCACTGGCAATCCACCCGGCGTCAACGACTCACTCGCAATTGTCTGAGTCGCAGCGCGCGGAGGCGGGGATTGCCGACTCCATGATTCGCCTGTCCATCGGTATTGAACATATTGACGATATTCTCGCTGATATCAACCAGGCACTCGCCAAATCGGCCTGAAAACTGAGCCAACCAACATGAATCCTGACGTTGCGAGCCCTACCAGACTGATCAGCGAAAAACAATTTTACACCTACGGGCACCCACCCGATAAGGTGATTCTGGAAAGTGGTGCCCAGCTGGGCCCGGTCACCATCGCCTATGAGACCTGGGGCACGCTCTCTGAGGAACGAGACAACGTGATACTTGTGGCTCATGCATTTTCCGGTGATTCACATGCGGCTGGTTTCTATCCGGATGACCCTGAAGATGCCAAACCGGGTTGGTGGGATTCTCTTATTGGCCCGGGCAAGGGGCTTGATACCGAACACTATTTTGTAATTTGTGCAAACATCCTTGGTGGTTGTATGGGAACGACAGGCCCGGCCTCAATTAATCCTGAAACGAATCAGCCCTATGGTCTTGATTTCCCAATGATGACCATAGGAGATATCGTTGACACTCAAAAAGCACTGCTCGACCACCTTCAGATTGACACGCTTCATGCAGTAATTGGTGGATCGGTCGGTGGTATGCAGGTACTCGAATGGTGCGTTAGATATCCACACATGGTGAAAGCAGCCATTCCGGTCGCTACTACCATGCGGCACTCAGCACTTGCCATCGCTTTTAATGAGGTTGCCCGCCAGGCAATCATGGCTGATCCCCAGTGGAAAAAAGGAGCTTATTACGACTCCACTCCACCGGATCTCGGCCTGGCGGTTGCCCGAATGGTCGGTCATGTAACCTACCTTTCAGACGAGGCAATGCGCAGAAAATTTGGCAGAAAACTGCAGAATAAAGATGAGTTTTCTTTTGGCTTTGATGTCGATTTCCAGGTAGAAAGCTACCTTCGCTACCAGGGCAACAAATTCGTCAAACGTTTTGATGCGAACTCCCTGCTCTACATCACCAAGGCTTCCGATTATTTCGACATGATCGACCGGTCCGCAGAAAAAAAGTCGCTGAGGGACCTCGATCATGCCTACACCCGCTTTCTGGTGATCAGCTATACCTCAGACTGGCTTTACCCTACGTATCAGGCAAAAGAAATTGTTCAGACTTTGAAGCGAACAGGCCAGAATGTGAGTTTCTGTGAGATCGAAGCTGATTGCGGGCATGACGCATTTTTAATTCCCGACCAGCGACTGAGCGACATTGTCGGCGGATTTCTTAAGCGCGCTGAAAGGAGCGACGGCCATGAGATTTGATCTGCAGGTGATCTCTTCACGAATTGACCCGGGTTCAACTCTGCTCGATCTGGGGTGCGGAAACGGCGATCTCTTGGACTGGTTGGCCCGCCACAAGCAGGTCAAGGGCTCCGGTATCGAGCAGGATAAAGATAAAGCGGCCCACTGCATCAGCAGAGGGTTGAGTGTACTGCAGGGGGATATGCTCGAAGAGATGGAAGACTATCCGGACAAAAGCTTCGATTACGTGATCCTCTCCCAGACACTGCAACAGGTATACGAACCTGCCCGGCTGCTCTATTCACTATCGCGTATCGGTAGAAGGTTCATCGTCAGTTTTCCAAATTTCAGTCACTGGGTAATTCGAACTGAACTACTACTCAAAGGTCAGGCCCCGAAGAGCCAGGAGTTACCATACAACTGGTATGACAGTCCCAATATCAGGGTCATTACTTTGAAGGACTTCAGAAAATTTGCGGCCGATGTGGGCTACCAGATCGTTGAAGAAATCGCCATAAAAACCGGCCCACGCAATAAAACCGGTAAAGTAATCAAATTTTTTAGAAATTTTAGAGCCTCCTACGGCATTTTTATTATCGAAAAATCTTAGCCCTGGAAGAGTCAGTGATGCAAACGAAAATAGAAGAGTTAAAGAACGGGGATGAGTGTAATCACCACGAGATCAGTGCCACAAGCAAACACCACTTGATACCATCGGTAGTTAAGCAGCTCTTGAATTCGTGGAGCACGAAAGAATGCTACGAGCATATCAGCCCGGTGGCAATTCCATCACATCGTGCCATTGTCGACATTTTAAAACAGGCGCGACGAATTTTGTTCCCCGGATACTTTACCAGTGCAAAACTCCATGCTTCAAACCTGGAGTACTATATAGGTAAAGAAACTACCGAGCTTTACGACAAGCTGACCGAGCAGATAACCATGGCCATCAGGCACGACTGCAGGCGAGATAATCAACCCTGTACGAACTGTGAACAGCGAGCCAGTGAGATGGCGTATTATTTCATTGGTAAACTGCCAGCCATCGCCTCGGTGCTGGCACAGGATATTCGTTCGACGCTGCAGGGAGACCCAGCAAGTAAAAGCCATGATGAAATCATCTTCAGCTATCCGGGCCTGCATGCGATCACCATTTACCGGATGGCTCATGAGCTCTTTAAGCTCCAGGTGCCGATTATCCCCCGGATCATGACAGAATGGGCCCATGGAGAAACCGGTATCGACATTAACCCGGGTGCCCAGATCGGCCCGGGTATATTTATCGACCATGGAACCGGGGTGGTCATTGGAGAGACCACGATTATTGGTAAAAATGTCAGGATCTATCAAGGAGTTACCCTGGGTGCACTCAGCCTGCCCCGGGATGCCGGCAAATCGCTTCGGAATACCAAGCGGCATCCGACCATCGAAGATAATGTGATCATTTATTCAAACACCACCATCTTAGGTGGTGATACGGTGATCGGTGCAAATTCAGTGATTGGTGGTAATATCTGGCTCACCGAGAGTGTCAGCACCGGCACCAAAGTTCTGCTTAAAAAACCTGAACTTATCTATCAAAAATCAATCACCAACATAACAGGAGCGTAGCATGGCACTTTCTCTGAACGAAACATTTGGTTGTACGCCACTTTTATCCCTGCAGCGATTGGGTAGTGACAGTGGAGCCACCATTCTGGTTAAACAGGAATCCCGCAACCCCATGGGCAGCGTTAAATGTCGAATTGCCGTTGCCATGATCGACGCTGCCATCGGCGAAGGAAAAATTACAGAAAAAACCACGATTGTCGAACCCACAAGTGGAAATACCGGACTTGGGCTGGCTTTTGTCTGCGCCGCAAAGGGATTGAATTTAACGTTGACCATGCCGGAAAGTATGAGTCTTGAACGGAGGATGCTGTTAAAGCATCTTGGTGCACAACTGGTACTCACCCCCGCGGCTAAAGGTATGAAAGGAGCGATCAGTGCAGCAGAGGAAATTCTTGCTGAAAACCCTGACTCATTTATGCCGAACCAGTTTGGCAACCCGGCCAATCCTGAAATACATCGCAAAACAACAGCCGAGGAAATCTGGCATGACTGCCCCACAGTCGATATTTTTGTCTCCGGCGTCGGCACGGGTGGGACCATCACCGGTGTTTCTGAGGTATTGAAGCTGAAAAACCCGAACCTGAAAAGTGTGGCGGTTGAACCTGCAGCCTCTCCGGTCCTTTCCGGTGGTGATCCCGGACCTCACAAGATTCAGGGTATCGGAGCGGGCTTCGTACCGCCAATTCTCAATACCGAAATCATTGATGAGATCATCCAGGTAACCAACGAGGATGCCATTGGCACAGCCAGAGCGCTTGCCCGCAGTGAAGGAATTCTTTGCGGTATCTCCTCGGGCGCTGCCGCCTGGGCGGCCCTGCAGCTTGCCAGCAGAGCTGAAAACAACGGCAAAACCATCGTGGTTATTTTACCCGATACCGGGGAACGCTACCTGAGTACAGACCTGCTGGAAAAGGATTAGGTTGGAGAGGAGTTATGCTCAGTCAACATGTGGGTGGGCCTCAACTCCCCAACCACAGGTGTTTATCAAGATCAATCTGGCCCGGCTTCAGGAAACCAACCCCTTCTCCGGCCAGGAGTTGCTCCTGAAGTTCGTGGCTCATGTTGCTTCGCTCTGAAATTCGACCATGCCGATTCACTACCCGGTGCCAGGGAAGATCATATTTCGCTGAACTCGAGTGGAGTATTCTGGCGACCTGACGGGCACCACTCGCGTTACCTGCAGCGGCGGCGATGGTTCCGTAGGTCGAAACCATTCCTGAAGGAATTCCCTGAATCAACTCAATTACACGACGGGTATAATCCTGCATTTTTTTCGGTCGTACGTAAGATGCGTGCACTCAAGAGGTGAATGTTCCGGCTCACCGGGTTCTACTTAATAGAGTTTTCTGAATGCTGAGGCTTTGATTGCCCCGTATACGGTCATCCCTGAAACCAAACCCAGTTCGTCAAGAGACTGGGGTACAATTTCAGCAATCAATCGATGGCTGTTTATCAAGAGTTCCACCTGTACCATCCATTCGGTCTGCCGTATTTCTCCAACCGTAAACGAGAGTATATTTCGCGGACTTCCCGCCTCGGGAAACGCTTTGAAAACAAGGATATCCCGAGAGCTTAAACCAAACAGACCCGATGATGGCTGCCCACGATTGACGAGAATCAACTCCGACGCTCCCCACTGGTAGGTTACCAGCATACCAGAGACTGACGGTTCTGTCAGATGAATCATATTCAGATAACCACGTTGCTGGGTTTCTTTACTCCCACGAGCCAGTTCATCCGGTTCGATTTGAGCGATAATCGATCCATTATCACCCATCATGAAGACGTCCTCTGCCATCATCCTCATCTCGTCGACATTATGACTTATATAAAGCAATGGTATTGAGTACTCACTGGTGACCCTTTGCAGGTATGGAATGATCTGATATCTCAACTGATCATCGAGACCACTCAACGGTTCATCCATTAACACCAGGGACGGGTTCGAGAGTAAGGTTCTGCCCAGAGCCACCCGCTGCCGCTCTCCACCGGAAAGACTTGTCACATTGCGTTTGAGTAATTCATCGAGTTGCAAGTTGTGACAGATCTGTTGAGGGTTCAGATCGTTTCTCCCAGATTTGGTACGGCGATAACCATAGTGCAGATTTTTTTCAACATTCATATGAGGGAACAGGTGCGCATGCTGAAACACCAGACCGATACGTCGATCCTCCGGGGCAAAGTTGACCGATTGGTCACTGTCAAACAGTACCCTGTCATGAAGCGTGATTCTTCCCGTATCCGGCTTGAGTAGCCCCGCGATCATATGCATCAACGTGGACTTACCGCTCCCGGATGGACCGAAAAGCCCGGAACGAATGGTATTCGTGGCAAATCTCACCTGACTGACAAAGCCAGGGAACCTCTTTGTGACATCGACCTTCAGAAGCACGCTTATCCTCTTGCCAGGTAGCGGCTGACAAGCTCACCGGTCATCAGCACCAGATATGACAGAATGATTGACACGACACATAAACCAAGTGCCATTGAATCACCGCCGGGCATACTGGTGTACTGGAAGATAGCTAGCGGAATCGTCTGGGTAATCCCAGGAATATTGCCAGCCAGAATGATCGTTGCACCAAACTCTCCGAGACTGCGGGCGAACATCAGGGTCATACCGGCCAGGATCGCCCGTGCCGAGAGCGGTATCATGATAGACCAGACGGTGTCAAACCATCCGGCACCGAGCGTTCTGGCCACCGAAAGATAATTCAAATCGATAGCTTCAAGGCCGGTACGAATAGACCGGACCAGCAACGGAAATCCAACCACCGTCGAGGCTATGACTGCCCCTTTCAGAGAAAACATGAGTGTGATCCCGATCTTGTCGAGGAAGGAACCGATAAAACCGCTTTTTCCCAGTAGCAACATCAGGAGATAGCCAATAACCACCGGCGGCAATACCAGGGGTAAATTGACGATCCCTTCGATAAATACTTTTCCACGAATCTTTTTGATGGCAAGAAGATACGCAACTCCGAAACCAAAGGGGAGCGCCAGCAATGTCGCACTGGTCGCGACTTTCAGAGATAATACAATCGCTGAGAAATCCTGGGGTGACAGCGTAATCATGGCCGGGTTAAGATCTTATCCATCATTCACTGAACAGGCAGAAAACCTGCATGAGCTAACAGATCGCTGACCTCTTCCGAACTTAAGTAGTGATAAAAATCGAGCACATTCTGGTTCGTAGCTCGACCTGAAATTATTGCCGCCGGATAAGAGATATGTTGATGGAACCCCTCAGGTACCGTAAACAATAATTTTGCATTCCGGGCAATCGCCAGATCGGTGCGATAGACAAAGGCACCATCAACCTCCCCTCGATCCGCATAGAGCAGCGCCTGCCGCACATCTTTGGCATAAATCAGCGCATTAGAGCGCTTAAGTGATTGGTAAAGACCAGCCTTGACCAGTGCCTGTTTGGCATACTGTCCGGCAGGGACGCTTTCCGGTACCCCAATCGCCAGCCGATCCAAATCGGAAAGCGCTTCGAACCCTGGTATCGGGTGCCCCGGTTTCCCAACAAACACCAGTTCGTTACGGGCGATGATCTTACGTCGGCCGGGGTCAACAAGACCTTGCGAAACCAAATGATCCATCCAGTACTGATTGGCAGAGATGTATATATCAACAGGAGCCCCGTGCACAATCTGTCGGGCAAGTGACCCTGAAGAACCGGTATTTATCACGATCCTGGTCGTCGGCGTATGCTTTTCAAAACGGTCGGCCACTTCGGTAAAGAGATCTGACATACTGGCGGTAACCGAGAGATACAGGGTTGCAGCCGATGCCTGCTGAGTCAAACAGATCAGGAGCAGCACAATACTGATACTCAGTGTCATTCCACGGTTTTTTCGCATCTTTGACCTAACCTCACGGTTGTTTTTTGTCCACAGACAGATATCTGAGTGCTGTCCGGAAATCATCCGCAACCGTTAACACGTGATCTCCTTACCACTTGAATAAACAAATCCTGTGCCAGACTCAGGACAGCCTGCAGATAATATGTGAACTGACAGTTACCCTATTAATATCAAAATGTTATCCCGAAATGGAAGTGATCGAATACAATCAGGGGCGGGTTACAAGAAAAGCCGACCGGTCTGATCACTCTACAATTTTGTCGGGAAACGACATTAATGTAACAAACTTGAAAATGTCCGGGTTCATGGTGGCTGAAATCACCAATTGGTCATGAGGGGCTCGCAACCACGGCAAGGATTACCAGGTTGAGTAAGGGTGGCGAGCTAAATACGAATTAAAATAACGCTTATCACCGGTGACTTCCTGGCCCAGCCACGGTGGTTTTTCAAATTGCTGATCTTCGTGATCCAGCTCTATTTCTGCCAGGATTAATCCTTGATTGACCCCATGAAAAATGTCAATTTCCCAGGTCTTCTGGGCAAACCCAATCTTGTACCTGGTTTTTTCAATGATAGATTCCTGACAGAGTTTCGACAACATTTCATCCGCATCACGGGTGGGAATCTGATATTCAAATTCAAGCCTTCCGATGCCTTCGGTTGGTCCTTTGATGGTGAGAAAACCGTGATCCCCGGCGATCCGTACCCGGACCGTAACCCCCTTCTGCCCACCAATATAGCCCTGCCGGTAGATCGTACCGCTATGATCTTCTTTCCAACTATCGTTTTTCAGTAGAAATTTTCGTTCTATTTCCAGTGCCATCACCACTCCCATATGAAGCCTGTTCCGCCTACCTGACGAAAGGTAGCAGGGCTATTGTTATTGCGACTTACCCATCCCCATCAGGTAATTGTAGATAGTATAACATGTTATAGGGCTGAAGAGAAAATTGGATTCAAACTCGCTTTCTCATCCAATTTTGGTTCATCTTGATGCGAAGAATTTGAAATATTTAGCATTTTGCTATTGAATCTGATAAAAATAGATGTCAGTATAAAAAAGATGTCAACTACCCTCATCACAGGTATCTGTGGCCTGTGGACTAATCCTTTCAATACGGAGGATCGAATCATGACGAGTGCAAGACGATCACTGCTCACCCTACATTGTGCCCTGTTGGCCATATTAATGACGGTTTTCACTGCACATGCCGGCAAAATGTCAACCATGTGGGGCGGCAAGGAAGTGTATATGGTCAGGAAAGCTGACAACTTCATTATCCTATACGACCGCTCAGCTTCCATGGCAGATATGTATGCACAAACCGTGATGACCGAACTTGCTGCCGAGCGGAAAATTCTGTTGGAGAAAAATGCCACACTTCCTGACATGAACTGGCAGGCAGGCATTTATTCGTTCACACCCGGTACCGGGGTGGAAAATATTACAACCTACTATCCGATGCAGGCTTACGATAAGAAATCGTTCAGCCGAACCATCATGAAAATGCCCCGCGAACCCAAAGGTGCGACATTGCTTCAGCAGGGGCTTTGGGCGCTACCGAATATTCTCAATAAGTTGACCGGTAAAACGGTTATCTTTCTCTTTACCGATGGTCAGTATACCCCGGTCGATAAAATACCCTCACCCTCTGTTATTGCCTCCAGGCTTAACGCTCAGTTTGACCTCTGTTTTGTTGTAATCAACACCGGTGCTCAAAAGAAAGAACTTAAGGAAATAACTGCTATTTCAAAGGTTAACAGCTGCTCATACATGGTACCATTCGAAAAACTGCTTGGTAATCCTGAATGGATGACCTATGCGCTCTTTGAGATCCAGGAAGCCAAACCGGCAGGCTCCTCAGAGGTGGTTATTGGCTATGAATGGGAAAACATTCTTTTTGATTTCGACAAATACAATGTCAAACCGGAATATTTTGACATCCTCGATAAAGTTGCCGCCTTTCTCAAAGAACACCCCGCGGCACGCATTATCCTGGCGGGCCACACTGACTCCATTGGCACCAGAGAATATAACATGAACCTCTCACACCAGCGGGCGGCGAGCGTCAGAGCATATCTGGTTCAAAAAGGCGAGGTGAGCGCCGACAGAATCACCTTGAGCGGATTCGGTTTTGATGATCCGGTTGCGACCAATGATACCTCAGAAGGACGCGCCCTCAACCGCAGAGTGCAGGGTATAATCAGCGGCGTCGAGTAAGTCCTCGCACACATTCTTTTAACAATATGAACCCGGCTGGTTTCAGCAGATGAAATCAGCCGGGTTTTTTTATGTACGCAACGCAGATGCGATATCTTTGAGAATATCTTCAGGATGTTCAATACCCACCGACAGCCGCAGCAACTTGTCAGTCACCCCAATTCGCTCACGGCTTTCCCGGTCCATCTTCCGGTGTGAAGTCAAGGCAGGCGCACAGATTGTCGTCTCGATACCTCCAAGGCTCAGAGCCGGGACAATGAGAGATAGATTTCTCATGAATTCCGTGACTGAAGGTGCCGTAGCGGTGAGGGAGAAACTGAGCATTCCACCAAAACCTTGCATCTGGCTCGCCGCAATTTCATGACCGGGATGGTTCTGAAGGCCGGGGTAGTAGACCCGGTCCACCTTTGGGTTCTGCTCCAACTCACGGGCAATGATAAGCCCATTCTCCGACTGGCGGGAAACCCTGAGGTGAAGGGTTTTTAATGACCGTTCAAGAAGCGCGCAGGTTGTTCCATTGAGACTGCCACCAAAATCGATACCACTCACCCGAACCTCCTCGATGAGTTTTTCGCTGGCCAGCACTGCTCCACAGCAGATATCACTATGCCCCCCGAGATATTTGGTCCCACTGTGAATCACAACATCAATACCGAATTGCAGCGGATTCTGGTTGATGGGCGAGGCGAAGGTGTTGTCAATGATGGTGATGATGTTATACGATCGTGCCAGTGCGACCACCTTCTCAATATCGACAATCCCGAGAAGCGGGTTAGTCGGGGTTTCGATGTAAATAACCCGGGTCTTATCACCGATTGCTGCCTCAAGAGCTTCAATAGACTTGTCGACAAAGCTGTAATCAATCGAAAATCTTGGAAACTGTTGGGTTACCAGAGCGTGGGTTCCACCGTACAGCTCGGATTGAATTACCAGGTGATCACCACTTTGCAGAAAACCAAACAGGGCGGTGGAAATTGCCGCCATCCCGGAGCTGAACACAATACCATCCTCTGCCCCCTCCAGAGCACAAAGCTTGCCGATAACCGCTTCCTGATTCGGCGTATTGAAATAGCGCGGATATGACTGCTTGCCATCATCGATATACCTGAATGCCGATGAGGTGTAGATTGGGGTATTGATTCCACCGGTCTGCTCATCGGGGACGGTACCGCTATGAATGCATTTTGTTTCAAGTTTCATAACCTGGTCCTCTTGCTAATAGTGGGCTTTGCGGCCAAACGGGATCTGGAGTTTTCGCATGCGCTTTCTCAGCGTCGATGGATTAACCCCGAGCAGTCGCGCCGCACCATGTTCTCCACCAACTTTACCACCCGTCATGGACATGACGCGTTTGATATGGTTGGTCGTACACGTATCAAGATCTAGCTCGGCTTCTGAAAAGTCCTCCAGCCGTAGCGCATTCCCGGATCTTCCCGCCGTCAGGGACGCCAGATCCAGCTGTCCTGTATCATTGTGCAGGATCGCATTCTCGATCAGATTGCTCAACTCCTTCACATTTCCCGGCCACTCATATTCATAACAACGGGGGAGGGAGTTTTTATCGAGCGTGACCATTTCCGATCGATTCATCAGTCGGCAATGTTTTTCAATAAAGTATTCTGCAAGCCGAGCCAGATCCTCTTTGCGATCTCGCAGCGGTGGTATGGTAATCGTATGTGCAGTCATCGATTCCACCAGAGACAACTCTGAACGGTGTTGCTCATCCAGCACCAGAAAAAGCCGGACATCACACTTCAGCCGCTCCCCGTCCCGCCCTGTACTGATTGAACGATTGAGTGCCAGCTCAGCCAGTCGTTTCCTGATTTCCAGCGGCAGCCCCAAAACCCCGGAGATTACCGCACTTCCGCCAGATGCACGTTGAAACAATCCTTTTTTGCTATCAAATAGAGTCTGACCGACCTCCGGTGCCAAACCAAAAAGATAGTCTGCAAGCTGCGCCTCGGGGATTCGTGCACAATTAACCTCTATAAACGGCTGTTCTTGCCGCCCGGAAAGTTGGTGAATGGTGCGGGCAAGGAATTTACGACCACTGCCAGTCTCCCCAATCAAACAGAGGTTGTCATCCTCAGTTCCCGCCTTTCGCACCTCAGGCATGATCCCACGCAACCCCATGTCAGCACCGATAATCTCCTCAGGAATCTCCCCATCTTCCATATTGGTGTTAAAGTGCTTGAAGTTATCACTCAGCTTCTGGTGGCGATTACGGATATTTCGATAGTGAAAGCAGTTTTTTATGCCGACTGAAAGTGGTTGTCGCAGTTGAGCAAGTGTATTGCCATGGGATCTTTCGAACTCCTTTCCAGGTTCTGCCACCAGAAAGAGCAGGCCGATCATTTTTTTGCCAATTACCATTCTCACAACAATTAAAGAAGCATCACCGGCGATCAAACCCGCTTCTATCAATCCCTTGGCCGGCAGTGCCGCCGAAGCACGGCGAAACATGGTGATCGGTGCCCCCATCCCGCCCAGCGCTTTGGCCACGTCCATTTCTGTTCTTAATCGATTGGAAACTTCCCGCGAGCCTTCTCGATCACTTATCCCCAAGACCATCATGACCGAATCACTGGGGTAAAACCCCGCCAGTAAAATCTTATCGACCGGTGAAAAGTCCTTGGTCAAATTATCGATACTCTCTAGAAAGGGGCTGAATTCAAGATGAGAACAGATGGATATCGTCGCCTCAATAATCTGTTTGTCTGCAAGATCACTCATGTTAATTTCCTGAAAGAAAAGAACCCAAAATACTCCATGGGAGATTTACCTCATAAAAAAGTCATAATATGCCCCATGGCGCAAATATTTCAAGCTGAATTCTCTTTGAAACTACGAAAAACGGCTCGTCTCATCGCTTTTACCTATCATAACGTTTACAATTTCCTACTAAATGTCTTATGTTACTGAGAGTCCGCTCAGGATAATACCTGAGTCATAAATGATACTCCTCGCACCCCAGGTAACTCATGGATACCCGACATCTGAGAATATTCACCACCATTTACCGAACAAGAAGTTTCACCAAAGCCTCTCAGGAGCTTTTCACCAGCCAGCCAACCGTGAGTGAACATATGAGAAATCTCGAAGAGCAGCTTGGTTGTAAGCTCTTTGACCGGCTGGGGCGTTCAATTTTACCCACCGCCGAAGCTGAAGTGCTTTACCCTCGGGCCATCGATATTCTCAATGAACTGGACCAGATCGAAAAGACGCTCTCCTCTGTTACCAACAGTGTTTCAGGCGAGCTGCTTATCGGGGCAAGTACGATACCCGGAGCATACATTATTCCAGGGTATGCCGCGCTTTTTAAAAGGAAATATCCGGATGTCTCCTACCAGATTCTGATACGTGATTCCGAAGATATCATCAATGAGATTTCAACACACAAACTGTACCTTGGTATCGTTGGTGCGCGGACTCCTTCCAAAAATGTTGAGTACACACCGTTCGGCTCTGACGAATTAGTCCTCGCCGGTCCGGCCAATGATACGTTGCCAGATCGACTCAACCTCTCCGAGCTCGCTGGTCTTGATTTTTTGATTCGTGAAAAAGGTTCGGGTACGGGTAAAACCCTGAGAAACTATCTGCAGCAACATAACTTCCCGTATGATCAGCTCAATGTGCGGGCCATACTTGGCTCATCAACGGCAATCAAAGAAGCGGTGAAATCCGGTCTGGGTGTCGCGTTCATTTCCAAAACCGCCATCGCCGATGATCTCAGCGCAGAGACAATAAAGATCATCAAGGTTAAAGGAGTAACGATAAAAAGAACCTTTTTTATTGTTACCCCGCGCAAACGAACCATGCCTAATCATTACCTGGTTTTTGCCAATTCACTCAAAGCAAGTGTGACCGGACCCAAAGGTGTGTATTTAGGCGAGCGTCATGAAGCTCCATAAATAGCTGAGCTAGACCATAGAAGATCTGAATTACCCCCACCGTAATAATTATGCAGGTCTACCGTTTCTGTTTCTTCGGTGTAATCAGAAACCAGCTCACTAATACCAAGAGCCCAAATGTGGTGTAAAGCAGAATAAATACCCATTCTGGTGCACTGTAATAAAGTATGGAATGTAACCAGTGTTGTATGAAATTCCCTGAATAGGTAGCATCGCCACCACTCTGTCGCAAAGACATTTCCCATGTTGTGAGGGGGCAGATTTTGCCGAACCATGATTGCAGGACAACGACACCGATGGCAGTGAGATGCAATAGGCGAAACCAGATATTTCTCACCCAGGACCATTTGAAAAACCAGCCAAGGTAAACTGCCAGCAGTCCGAAGATAACGAATACAACAAATACCACATGTACGATCAAAATGGCATCCGCTGCAATAAGATAACCTTTTTGTTCCAAAACCCTAATCCTGCTTTGCCTTCACATAAAGTGCTTCTTTAGAAACACCATCAATAAACCATGGTAAATCCCTTGTAGTTTCCAGCTTCAACAATCAAGCAAGCAGCCTGAATATTCATATCAGGAAGTGTCCTGGCTAACTGATATCTGCACACATTACCTTTAGCACACGAGCTCATGGGACCTGTGCCACCCGTAAAACCTCTTCCACAGCCGTAATTCCCTCAACCACCTTATCTACGCCATCCTCAAACAGGCTTTTCATGCCCTGTTGATGTGCGATGGTGCGCATCAGCTCATTATCGTCTTCCTGCAATATCGCTTGATGCAGCTCTTCGCTGAATGGTAAAAACTCATGTATCCCGCAACGACCGCGATACCCGGTCTGGTTACACTGATCACACCCGTGTGGATGATAAAATTTCCCCACACGTTGCTCATCACCATTGAGGCCGATTCTGGTAAGCTCATCAGCTGAGGGCAGATAAGCCGCTCTGCAGTTCAAACAGAGTCTGCGCACCAACCTTTGTGCAAGAATCGCCTTTACTGAACTGGTAATCAGGTAAGGTTCGACACCCATGTCCTTCAGTCGGGTTATGGTACTTAATGAATCATTGGTATGCAGGGTAGAAAATACCAGATGGCCCGTCAATGAAGACTGGATTGCGATCTCTGCCGTTTCATAATCCCTGATCTCACCAATCAGAATCACATCGGGATCCTGGCGGACAATGGATCGAAGACCGTTGGCGAAAGTAAGATCTATTTTAGGGTTCACCTGTACCTGACTGATTCCTCGGATACGGTATTCAATGGGATCCTCAACGGTGATGATATTAATTTCTGTACGGTTAATCTCTCCCAGTGCGGCATAGAGCGTTGTCGTCTTGCCGGAACCGGTTGGTCCGGTGACAAGGACCATACCGTTGGGAGAATGGATGGTCTGGCGAAAGCGATGATAGCACTCCTGCCCCATGCCAAGATCTGCCAACGACATTTTTACCGCTGATTTATCTAGGAGCCTCAGCACCACACGTTCACCAAACGCCGTGGGCAGTGTTGAAACACGAATATCTACATCCCGGTTGCCAATCTTTACCTCAAATCTGCCATCCTGCGGTAATCGCTTTTCGGCAATATTCATCTTGGCCATCAATTTGATGCGTGAGATCAGCGAAGACTGTGCATGTTTTGGTGGTGAGAACATCTCATACAAGACACCATCCATGCGTTGTCTGATCTTCAACTCATCACGGTACGGTTCGATGTGAATATCTGATACCTCCTGGCGAATCGCCTGGGAAAGCATCAGGTTGACCAGTCTGATCACCGGCGAATCAGACGTATCATCAAGCAGATCGCCGACCTGCTCAATTTTTGAGAAAAGCTCATCAGGGTCCTCGTCATCGATTTCACCGATTACATCTTCGGCACGATCCATCGATTCCCCGTAGACATGGTTGATCAGTTCGATGATGCTGCGTTCCGGCGCTAGAACTATGCGATGCGATTGAATATCCAGTTGCATGCACAACTCATCAATTGCCTCAATTCTAGTTGGGTCGTTGACCGCAAGATAGGCTTGATCATTGAATTGGATGGGGACCATGACATTTTTTTTGAGAAACAGAATGGGGATTTTTCGGACAAAATCGGAATTATGTTCACCGGACAGAGATTGCAGATAGGAAACATCAAATTGGCTGGCCAGCGCTCCCAGTAATTCCTCTTCTGAAATCTCTCCACGGTCCTGAAGGATTGTACCCAGTCGTTCCGGTTGCTCCATCTGCTGCTCGAGTGCCCTGTCGATCACCGAATCACTCAAACCAACGCTGTCGGCCAGGATGCTCCCGATCTTTTTTCCCGTCATGATAGTCTCACATACACCTTTGGTGATTTATTATAATCCATCTGATATTACAGGCTAATATCGATTACCGGATCATGAACCGTACCTGAAACACGAACAGGGAAATACGGCGTTCCCAAGCTACGGTACAAGAGTTGAGCCTGGTTGCGTGCTTCCACATTTGTATCAAGAAACGATTGTTCGGGATTGATGGCTGCATATCCCTCAATTTCAGCATTCTGCCAATTTTTTATATCTTTTACCACTGCGTTGAATTTACCGCTAAACAGTGGTCCGTGCATCTCTCCTTCGTTAAAAAAAAGATCACCATCAAGCAGCGATAATTCTGACTCCAGTTCATCAAGCAGCAATCTTCTATTCCAGAAGATCTCTTTATAGAGTTCCATATTGAAATCTTGCAGGATAAGATCTCCACCTGCTTCAATAATTTCAAAATTGCTCGTCCTAAGCCTTAGCTTACCATTAAAAAAAAACGAGCCGCTGACTGAGCGATCGAAATCCGCAAACAAAGACCGGGCCCTGGTAAGATCGATTGCTGTAAGTTGAATCGTTTCAAACAACAGATGGGTATTTTTCTCAAGTAATCTGAGATGAGCCTTCACCCTGCCCTTTGCAAAGCGGAGACCGGCAGAAAAGCTGGTGAGTGATCTCCTTGGGGTATAGGTGATTCTGATATCTTCTACCAATAGTTCCCGGAGCGTATTTTTTTGCCGGCAATGGAGGTTTTTAAAATAGAGTGAGGCCGGTAGATCAATCTCAGGTGGGGAGACAACGCATTCAAATGCGGGAAGTCGCTGTTCAAGCGCACGCTCGAGCATATTTGCAACCTTGTCCTCCGGAAATCGCCAGATAGCGAAGAACAGAATCGCGATCACGGTAATGAAAAGAAAAAGGATAATCCTGCTGATTGATCGCATCATATGATTTACAGGAGTGCTTTCGTTATGTTTTATCGCTCGATTGTATCATCAACTATTGTGCGTTATTACCCTACCATTCAGAAATCAAAGGCAAATGATAACGCAGCATGATATATCATACAATGCAGATTGGTGGAATATACCATGATTCTCCATGAATTCGGTTGATCAACAATATTAATGCTATGTATACTACGTTCTTCTCCCTTGATGAGAATCCGTTCTCCATTTCACCAAACCCACGGTATCTCTACAAAAGTTCTCAGCATATGGATGCACTGGCGCACCTTATGCACGGCATTGCCCCGGACGGTTGTATTACCTTATTGACCGGGGACGTCGGCACAGGCAAAACAACGATTTCGCGCTGTTTTATTGAGCAGGTTTCAGAATCTGCAACACTGGGTATCATCATTAATCCCAAAGCCTCAGGCAACGAGCTGCTGAATCTGGTATGCAAAGAGTTTGGTATTTCCTGCTCAGATGATCAGCCGACCTCCATCCCCGAACTAGTAAATCAAATAAACAACTATCTCCTTGATATTTACCGTGGCGGTGGCAACGCAATTCTGCTGATCGACGAGGCCCAGAACCTGGACATGGATTCTCTGGAGCTTTTACGATTGTTAACCAATCTCGAAACAGATACCCACAAACTGCTCAAAATCATTCTGATTGGCCAGCCGGAGTTAAAAAACATCTTGAACCGGGAAGGGTTTCGACAAATAAATCAGCGGATCACCAGTCGATTCCACCTGACCCCATTTAGCCGAGAGGATGTGGCACGTTACATACAGCATCGGTTACAGACCGCTGGGGGAGATAAGACCGATCGATTCAGCAAAGCTGCAGTTAGGGAAATACACCGGATAAGCAGCGGGATTCCCCGCCTTATCAACCTTTTGTGTAACCATTGCCTGATTGGAGCCTACGCCCATGGGGTGGCACGGGTAAACCGCACCATCGTCAGACGGGCAGCGCAGGAGATTTTCGATGAATCGATGGTTACACCCTCCATTTTCTCTCGACCATCCACCATCTTCCTGACCCTGGGACTGTTCGGAGTGATGGTCGTCTTTATAGAATACCTTCTGACCGGTCAATCATCCCTAATGCGGATTAAAGAACAACTCGTGACGCTCGCCAGTCGCTTTGGAGCACTTTCCCCATGAAGCGCTGGATTATGAAAGCAAATAGATTGGACCCGCGTGAAAAGATATCGATCACAATAAATTTGGCTGAAAACAAATATTGAACAGGAACACGTACGTATGTCCTACATTCTTGATGCACTGAAGAAAGCAAACCAGGAGCGTAATCTTCATGTGGACAATCCCGACCATGAAGCATTTATCGCCGATGAGCATCCAGCAGAATCGCCCCCTCGTTCGCGAGCCAAATTTCTGATCCCGACCTTGCTGCTGTTAACCTTGACCGGGGTTGGCTTCATGTTGCTGAAACCTCACAAAACATCGGTAGAGAATAAACCGGAGCAATCGGAGCTACCGCCTCCCACTGCAATTTATGAAACAGAACCCGTCCCGGACCAGCGGGTAGTCCCTTCTCAAAAGAAAATAGTCGAAGAACCCCCTCAAAGGGTCGACATTGAACCGGAAAAAGTGGCACGACCGGTTGGTCAATCCCCCTCAGCAATCGAAAGCAGAACTTTTGAAGTACCTCTTTTAGACTCGCTGCCCTTTAACATACAATCATCAGTTCCTGAAATGCAGTTCAGCGGACATGTTTACTCCAGCCAGCCATCAGGACGAATGATTATGATTAATCGCTCGATCCTGAGGGAAAAGGAATACTTCAGCGAGACCCTGCAGGTGCATGAAATAACTCCAGAGGGAATTATTTTCAAGTATCGGGACGACTATTTCAGAGTGGTGCTGTTCTAAACCGTCATATTCACCACAACTACTGCCAACGAGGTTGAGAAACTTCATCTACCAGGTGGAGTATGGAGCGGTATGGAATTCCACCATGCAAGGAGAGACCGATCTCACAGGTTTTACTGGTCGAGTAACCCGCCTCACAAGAACAGACATGCTGATCAAGCCCTGCCAACGCAGACTCGTTGAGTTCGGGAAAATTGAACCCCCGATCCCCGGCAAAACCACAACAATAGATATCCTCTGGCCAGACCACCTCAGTGGCGCATGCAGAGGCAAGTTCGTACAACCGTCGCTCGAGTCCCATTTTTCTGGTGCTGCAGGTCGGGTGGACCGCAATCTTGATATCCTTTCTGGCAAACAGCAGTCGCTCCATCAAAAAAGATAAGACAAACTCAATCGGCTCATACAGTGACAACCGTTCATCCAGCATTGCTTTCATCCGCTGCAGACAGGGTGATGTATCACAAAGCACCGGAATTCTCCCGGAATCTGTGGCGCGTAGAAGCTTTTCAGAGAGCTCAGCTGACTTTTTATCCGCTTCTTCCATGAAGCCTTTGCTTTCAAATGCCTGACCACAACAGAGATTCCCCAGATCATCAGGATAAATGATGTCATAACCCGCTTTTTTAAGTAATGACACAGTGGTGGTTGGTAGATCATCACGCTCGCTCTCCTGGCGGGAGGGGCCACTCATACTGCGTGAAGCACAACTGGGAAAGTATACCACCTGAAGAGACGTACCAGACCCGGGCGCAACCGGGCGGATCGTGTTAACCCCCGAGGGCATCTCTCTGTTCCAGAGGGGAATCAAATCAAAACTTATCTTCCGGGCCAAACCTGAAGCTTGTTCCATAAACTCGGTGCCCACATAGCGGTGCACAAGATCTACGCCATTGAGAACTCCACTAATCGCATAGGCCAACTTGCTGAAATTCCTACCCACCGAACCAGCCACCTTAAAGGCTAATGCACCGTGTGCTTCTTCGCGCAGGGTTTTAACAAGTTTGCCCGTATCGATCCCTACCGGGCAACGGGTACCACACAACCCATCAGCAGCGCAGGTATCGATTCCAGGATATTGGTACAATCGGGTGAATCTGCTGAGACCGAAACTTTTACCCTCTGCTGCCAGGCGCCTGCTGATTTCCCGTCTACCGGCGATTCTCTGGCGCGGTGTGAAGCTGAGATCACGTGAAGGACAGACCGGCTCACAAAACCCGCATTCGATGCATTTATCAGCAATCTCATGGGTTGCTGGTAACGGCTTGAGGTTTTTAATATGGGCTTCGGCATCCTCGTTGATTATTACACCGGGATTAAGCAGATTGTCCGGGTCAAAGAGGTCCTTGATCTCTTTCATCAAAGAAAAGGCAGCACGTCCCCATTCTTTTTCTACAAACGGTGCCATGTTTCTCCCGGTACCGTGTTCAGCTTTCAAGGATCCGTCATACGTTTCAACGACCATATCAACAACATCGCTCATAAAATCTCTATAACGGGCAACCTCTGATTGAATAGAGAAATCCTGTGTAAAGACAAAATGCAGGTTACCTTCAAAAGCATGACCAAAAATAATTGCTTCATGATAGCGGTACTTTTCAAACAAGCCCTGGAGTTCAAGAGCCGCGGCCGCTAAATTCTCGGTTGGAAAAGCCACGTCTTCAATGATCACAGTCGTACCCGTCTCTCTTACTGCCCCGACTGCGGGAAACAGACCTTTTCTAATTTTCCACAGTGATTGATATTCGGCCTCGACATCGGTAAACTCAACCGGCCTGATCGTTTCAAACTCTGACAAACACTGGACAATACCATCGATCTGAACCGGCAACTCAGAAGCAGATTCTGCTCTGGTCTCAATCAACAGCGCGGTCACCTCCTTGTCCAGCTCTTTCAGGAAAGTGGGCATCCCTTCCTTGTTCTCAACAGAGGCAAGACTTGCCCGGTCCATGAGCTCGGCGGCCGCGACTGGTTGCTGTCTGAGCAGCGGAATCGCCCGACAGGCGTCTTCCATATTGCGAAACAAAACGAGCGCGCTCGCTTTATCACGATACTCCGGAACCGTTTGATAGATAGAATCGGCAATGAACGCCAGGGTCCCTTCGGAGCCGATCATCAGGTGAGCCATGATGTCAATGGGATCATCGAAATCAAGAAAGGCGTTCAAGGCATATCCGGTGGTGTTCTTGATCTTGAACTTATAGCGTATCCGCTCCTCAAGATCCGGGCCATTAAGGATGCGTTGTCGAATGGCCGCCAAACCGTCAAGCAACTCTCTGTGGCTTTTTTTGAAACTCGCCACACTGGCGGTATCACCGGTATCTACAACCGTACCATCCACCATGATCAGCCTGATACTTTCCAGAGTTTGATAGCTGTTCTGCTCAACCCCGCAGCACATGCCGCTGGCATTATTAGCCAAAATTCCACCAATTTTGGCACTGTCGATCGAAGCGGGATCCGGTCCAATTTTTCGGTCAAATGGGGCCAGCTGACGATTTACTTCCCCGCCAACAATCCCTGGTTGGACCTGGACAAACTTCGCCTCATCGTAAACCCGCAGACGATCCCACCCCCGTCCCATTCTCATCAGAATGCTGTCGGTGATCGACTGGCCGGAGAGGCTGGTACCGGCAGCCCTGAAAGTAACCGGCAGTTTTCGAGCCCGAGCTTCCTTCAGTACAAGACGTACCTCATCTTCATGCTCCACATCGATGATGATTTCGGGTACCAGTTTGTAAAAGCTCGCATCCACGCCGATGGCTACTTTCTTCAAAGGGTCAGTGATAATATTTTTTGGGGGAAGAAACCGGGAAACGGCTCTTTGAAATTCCTTGTATTGTTCCTTAACCATTAATGACAACCTCTATAATGAGAATTAATATCAAGTGAAACAATATCGCATCTATACAATGAACTCAAGTCTCATTCCACGCTTTCTCGGCAGGGAAAGAGAAATGTCTCCAGACCGCAAAGCCGGAAACCACAAAAACTATTGAAATTTCTTGGAATCTACGTTACAGGTGTCTGCATTGAGCAAGGTAGAGAAGAGAAGATGAACATGAAAGACTCAAAAATATGGAGTGGGGTTGACCGACGTTCCGGTGACCGGTGTCGAAGAAGCGGTACAGACAGACGGGTATCCGGTGAACGAAGAGTAGACCGCCGAGGTGCTACCTCAAGCAAGAAGCGAGGCCTGAAGGCGTGGGTTCGTACACTCACCAATCCGCGCCTCGGTGTTGACCGAAGGAAAGGAGTTGACCAACGCGCAGGTGACAGCAGAAGGGATATCAAAATCAACTCCCTGCTCACCCAGGAAGAATTGTCCGACCTCCTCAAGTAGTACGCTCCTCTTTATATCGCATCAGGGTAACCAAAGTGACCATGCTCCGCCCTCGTGCGTCGAATTCCCATTTGCCGTAAATCACGCCGCTGAGTATACTGGATGTTGATTATCAATATCATCAAATCAACACCAATGAATAGATCCTCACACTATAACTCACCGCTTATGGACACCATTCAGGCCGAAGCTGCCGTTGCCGTAATCCAAGCTCGGCTAACGGACCATACGGTTTTATTACTGCGTCGTGCCCGCAGCCCCAAAGACCCATGGTCCGGGCACTTCGCCTTTCCAGGTGGAAGACAGGAAACCAGTGATCGTGACCTCTACATGACCTGTGTCAGGGAAACCGAAGAAGAAACCGGAATTTTGCTTGAGAAACAGTGGTTGAGGGAGACCTTACCCATCAGAGCTGCAGGGAGAAACGTCCAGGCACCGGTACAGGTGCAACCCTACCTGTTCGAACTTGATTTCAGACCGGATGTGGTTGTTGAAGAAAAAGAAATAGATAGTTACCACTGGCTCGATCTTCATCATTTTAGAAACCCTGAAAACCATATTCATACAGAAATTATGCCAGGCAGGTTCTTTCCCGCCTATCCACTCTTGGACTATTATATATGGGGGTTCACGTACCTCCTGCTGAGCGATTTGTTTCCAGTAACTGCTGATTAATGACCTGCAGACCACTTGACTCGTTGGTCTTCGCAATACAGACTCCTTAGCGCTTTGTTTTTACTTGATTTTTCTGGCAAATTATCACTCAAAAAAGCTGCTTCCAGCTACAGAAGCCAGCAAGCCAAAGGATACAAAGTTCTTTCTCGTCGGTCCCAAAATCATGCTTATCGTAATGAACTAATGTCGTACAACCCATTCGACTATTGATGATATGGATATCTGGATCATTTCCGCAATACTACTGCTTACCCTTTACCTGCTGGTAACGGAGGTAATCTCGGTCGACCTTTCAGCCATTGGCATCATGGTTTTGCTGGTGGTTTTTGGCATCCTTACACCAAAAGAGACCGTTTCTGGCTTTGCCAATCCAGCGGTCATTACCGTTGCCGCAATGTTTGTCGTCAGTAAGGGGTTGATGAGGACCGGTGGTATCGAGTTTCTCGGCAGGCAGATTATCAAGGTGGCCCGGAAGAATATCAGCGCCGCTCTGGCACTAATTCTGGTCTCCGTGGCTCTCTCTTCGGCATTCATCAATAACACACCGATTGTTATCTTGTTCATCCCCGTTGTCATGGCGATGTGCTGCGAGTTGGGCCTAAGTCCGTCAAAGTTTTTGATACCAGTATCTTATGCCTCGATACTCGCTGGTACCTGTACCTTGATCGGTACGTCGACCAATATCATTATCAGTGACCTCAGTGCGCAACTCGGTTACGGCGCATTGTCTATTTTCGAGCTCTCGGTAATTGGCGTACCTATCGCCATTTTTGGGCTCATTTTTTTGATCTTTGCAGCCCCCCGGCTCCTTCCTGATCTGGCCAACCCCACCTGCCAACTGCAGACCGATGAGCATCGCAGGTACCTTGCCGAATTAAAAATTCTTGATAACAGCAAGCTGATCGGCACCCATCCACTCGAACTGTTTTCGGACAAATTTCCAGACATTGAAGTGATTGAACTGATCAGTAATGACCGGATTTACCAACCGGCCCGGGATACCAAACTGGTGAATGGTGGTGATATCCTGCTGGTCAAAGGAACGCTCAATGATCTGGTTGGTGCCCTGCACGTGGATGGTATCGAACTCCCTTCGACTGAAAACGGTCTTGCCCTCGGTGCCCAGAAGGATGCGCCCATCGTCGTTGAATTGCTGATCGCCCCCGGGTCGACACTCGCCGGTCGCCGCCTTCATAAAACAGAGCTTGCCCGAGATCCAGAAATCAACATTATTGCCGTCAAACGACAGAATCTGCACCTGGCAGAACGCCAGATTAGTGATATCAGACTGAAGAATGGTGATGTCCTGCTTGTCTGGTGTTCCGACTCCAAACTCAAGCACCTGAGATCAGAACGCGATTACTTGATTATTGAGGATGTCTATGAGGAAATTGTGCATAAGCGAAAAGCGGTCTGGGCCATCGTTAATTTCGTGTGCATGATTGGTACTGCAACCCTGGGTCTTGCTGATATTATGACCTGCGCGCTGACCGCCGCTTTCTTAATGATTATTACAGGCTGTCTCCAGATGCGTGATGCCTACCGTTCGCTGCAGGGAGATGTGCTGTTGCTCATTGCCGGAACGATTGCCCTTGGTATCGGTATGCAGAAAACAGGGGCCAGTCAGCTTTATGCGGAATATTTTTTGAGCCTTTTCTCAGGCGCCACTCCGACCATTGTACTTGGGGGTATCATTCTCTTGACCAGTTTCAGCACGCAGATACTCAGCAATAACGCCACTGCGGTCCTGCTGTTGCCCATCGCCATCTCCACGGCTCAGGGAATAGGTGTTGATCCCAAACCCTTTATTATTGGGGTGTGCATTGGCGCAAGCGCCTGTTTCGCCACTCCGGTCGGTTATCAGACCAATCTGATGGTACACGGCCCGGGTGGTTATCGTTTCCTGGATTATTTCAGGCTCGGTGTACCGTTGAACCTGTTCGTGGTCGCGACCGGGATGTTGCTCATCCCGGTCATCTGGCCATTTTAGATGGGTAGCAACCACGGGCAATCGTTATAAATGCACGTGGGTTGTAATTGAAGGGGGGTGACAGTTAGAAATTATAAATCAGCATAACTGAAGCCACGGGATAATATTGATATGGCTCCAGCTCATCTTCAATTTCCTTTTCCTGATCCGCAAGAAACGCGCGTACTTCAGAAATACCATTGATGTCAATCGGTCCATTAACCCGAAGCCCTGTGACATCTGGTGCCCCTTGGAACATCACTCCCAATTCACAGGCAAATCCCAGTCCGGGTTCACCGCTGTTACTTCGCCAACCAATGCCAAGGTACGGAGCAACTGGGTTGAACTCGACATCTCCTGATATTGATACCAGGGTTCGATAGGCCGCATACTGAGAGAACTCGGAAGGAATGGCACTCCCGCTGATCACCCCCGTGGCACCAATTACATTATTATTGAGAAATAGTCCGCCACTGACATGAAAACCGCCGCCAAACGGATGCCAGTCAAGAATTGCTGAAATAGAATTAAATTCTGGTTCAAACTCATAATCGATATCACCGATGGTAGAATCGAAGGAGTAAGTGAGGTAGTTGAACCCACCGCGGATTCTCAGACCATCAATGATAGCCCCGCTCACCTCAACCCCGGGTCCCAGGGTCCCAATTTTCACTGTTGCACCCAGCGTTTCAGAAGATGCCATTGCCGAACGACTACCGGTCTGAAGATTTAAAAGAAGAATAAGTGCGATTGTCAGTATCGTAATAATTGTTCTACGTGTGATCATGCCATGCTCTCATCGAATTTTAATCGTGATGCTGCCAGGGGATCTTCCCTGTGCAGCTCTTCTTCACGTGAGCATAATACATGGATTCATTAGAAAAACAACAAAGGAATGGGTCGGCTGCCAAACAGGCGCTGCCGTCACAGGCAGTGAGTTTGGTGGGAAACGGGAAAGTAGTGAACGCTTATACCACTCAACAGAGAAAAGCTACCAATAAATCACGACAAGGATACTACCCGATTCCTGCCCCCTTCTTTTGCCCGATATAATGCGTTATCTACCCGTTGCAAAAGGGTTTTTTCAACTTCCCCTACCTGGAACTCACTGACGCCAAAGCTACAGGTGATACGATTATTGAGTGGAAACTGGTGTGTTTCAACCAGGATTCTGAGTTTTTCTGCCATATCCAGGGCATGGGCCAATTCAACTCCTGGAGTCAAAATCACAAATTCCTCCCCTCCCCATCGAGCAAAAAAGTCGCTCTGCCTGACATTGTCGCTGGTCAACCTGGTAAGCTCAACCAGGATCTCGTCTCCCACAAGATGCCCCTGATGATCATTAATGATCTTGAAATGATCAATATCCAACATGATTAGAGATAATGGGGTGTCATACCGTCCGGCTCGTTTCATTTCATAATCGAGTTGCCGGTTAAAGAATGCACGATTATAGATCGCGGTCAACGCATCGGTATGAGACTGCTGCTCAAGGGTTTTATTCAACTCTTCCAACTCTTGCCGCTGCTGTTGCTCGACTGAATGATAGCGTTTGAATATGTTTCGCAGCCCTTTGGAAAACTGATAGGCAACCAGCAGGGTGAGTGCCAATGCTGCGAGAAAAATAAGCAGGAGTTTCAGTGAGTCATCAATCAGCTGTTTTTTGATTGCTTCTTTTTTGAGCGCCAGCATTTCATCAAGTGAATCAAGATGAACCCCCCTTGCCACCACCCAGTTCCATTGGGGATAATGTTTGAAATAGGAGAGCTTACGACCCTCCCCTGTGCCATCCATTTTCTGGTACCAATAAATGACAAATGCTTCACCAATGTCACGGATTCCCTGCATGAATTCCTTGCGGAACGGTTTGCCGCGACTATCGAGGTGTTCATCGGAGATTTTTTTCCCCACAAGATCCGGTCGATTTTTATTCATCAACATGGTGGCAAACTCAGCTCCACCATCGAGATCATGCAACTGATAAATAAAGTGATAGGAATTCCCTTCATCCCGGAAACTGTTGCGAAGGTCCCGGGTGATTCTTGTCCGGGCCAGAGATTTCAGAGCGTCATCGGAGAGCGCTGAACCGACCAACCAACCATATGGCTCAAATAGAGTGCCGTAATAAACGGTCGGTGCCCCCTCACCATTCTGTTGCGCTGCACCGGCTGGTTCAATCGTCAGATAGGTGCGTTTTTTCTCTGTCACCGCCGAAATAAAACGGCTGCTGATTATGGAACCCTGGTTGAGAATACCACCCAGTACTGTGGCTTCTTCCAGCGGGGGAGACAGGATTACTGCACCGCTGAGGTCCATAATAAAAATCGTACCACCTTCATCATTGCTCAAATGCGGCCTGAGACTCTCTATAATGGCCCGCTGAACAACTGACTGATCAAGTTCAGAAGCCAAACGCTTCTGCATATGCTCGACGGTTGTAATAACATTGGCAACCCGTCTCTGCATCTGGGTGCGTTGAATCTTCTCCATTGAGATACGACGCGAGTCAATCCGTTTGATGGTGGTCTCTATATCATGCTTTAGAACCTGGCGCTGCCGGTTAAAAAATTCCGTTTCGGTTTTGACCAACTCCTGGTCAAGTGTTTTGATCTGTTGGGAGATAAACAGTGCGCCAATGGAAAAAGTCAGGAGTCCGACGGCGATGACGCTATAGATAAAACTGATTTTCTGAATGTTCTGCTCGCTGAGCACCATCATGAGTTCTCCAGGATGAAAAGGCAACGCTCCTGTTAAGCCTATCAAAAATCAGCGCTGTTTCCATGCAAACAAGCGAATGTATGAACAATTATGAAAGATGGTCGAGAATTATCTCTAGTAATTGCTCACTGTACTGCTCACTTTTTTTCTTACCGATCCCGTGAATTCTGAGAAACTCCTCGGACGAGCGTGGTTTTTTCGCTGCGATATCAACCAGGGTCCGGTCACTGAAGATAATAAAGGCGGGTACCTCAGCCTGATCGGCAAGCTCCTTGCGGACTCTTTTCAACTTCTCGTACAACTCCTGATCACCAGGCTCGATTGTCTCCGCATTCCGGGCGGCCGTTTTGGTGAGCGTTTCGTGACGGGGAGCCGGCATCATGACCCGCTGTTCTCCCCGCAGTACCGGTCGTGCAGATTCGGTTAGGGCAAGAACTGAATAGTTGCTGATATCCTGATGGAGATAACCCTTGTGCACCAGATACCTGATAATGCTACCCCACCAGAGTTGATCACGGGATTCACCAATCCCATAAGTTGACAGCTTATCATGTTGCAGGGAAAGGATTTTCTCTTTTTTTGAGCCTTTCAATACATCAATAACATGTCCGGTACCGAACCGTTGTCCCACCCGGTAGACACATGAAAGTGCTTTCTGGCAATCCTCGGTGACGTCAATCATCTCCGGAGGATCAAGGCAGATGTCACAATTCCCGCAATCCTTTTGAGGCCGTTCTCCAAAATAACCCAACAGCACCCGACGCCTGCACCCCAGCGACTGGGCAAAACCAATCATGGCATTCAGTTTATGGGATTCAATGCGACGCTGCTGAGGGTTGTAGGATTTATCGATCAAGCCTTTGGCAATCATTACATCCCCATAGCTGAACAACAGCAGTGCGTCTGCGGGGAGCCCATCCCGACCCGCCCGCCCCGTTTCCTGGTAGTAGCTCTCAATGTTTTTGGGTATGTCATAATGCACCACGAAGCGGATGTTTGATTTGTCGATCCCCATGCCAAACGCCACGGTTGCCACGATAATCTGCAGATCATCCCTGAGGAACCCATCCTGTACCTGCTGTCGTTCTGAAGCGCCAAGACCGGCATGATAGGCGGCCACCCGGTAGCCCTGCTGCTCAAGAAACTCACTCACCTTTTCCACCCGCTTACGACTTAGACAATAGACAATGCCGGATTCATCTCTTTTCTCCTCAAGATAGGCCAACAACTGGCTCTGGGGTTTGTGTTTTTCCACCACCCGATATCGAATATTTTCCCGGTCATAACCGGTAATAAATTGATTGGCCTGACTCAGATCAAGTCGCTCCAGAATATCTTTGAGTGTATGCGGTTCGGCGGTCGCGGTCAAAGCGATCATCGGCACGCCCGGAAACAGGGTACGGAGTGTACCGAGTTTTCGATACTCCGGTCTGAAGTCATGGCCCCATTGCGATATGCAATGGGATTCATCAACGGCTATCAGACTGATCTTCATAGAGGAAATGCGGTCAATAAACTCCTCGGACATCAACCGCTCAGGTGCGACATAGAGAATATCCAAATCATTATTGTGCAGATCGGCCAGCACATTTCGGGCCTCTCTACTTTTGAGCGAGGAATTGTAATACGCAGCCTGAACACCGTGCGCTTTAAGTGCATCAACCTGATCCTTCATCAACGAAATCAGAGGAGAAACCACAATACCCACCCCTTCCCGAATCAGGGATGGAATCTGGTAGCACAGTGATTTACCACCTCCAGTCGGCATCAGGACAAAGCAATCTTGACCTGCCACCAGTCGATCGATAACCTCTTCCTGACACGTCCGAAACATTTCAAGCCCAAAAACTTCTTTCAGGACCACTAAAGGCATATTTTCACTGTTACTCATCTTATTGTCCCAACCATGACAAACCACATCTCGATCTATCTCAACCTTTTGATTTTCTATTCTAAATAGAGTACTTACAACCCTTTAATTCCGTATTCAAATCAATTATAATTTCTTGCACTATTCAACGCACATGTTAAGTACACATTTGCAGCGAAATTTATTTATCCGACCAATTACAACTGGAATATCCAAAACATGGGACTCCTCATTTTTTATGTGAGCCTGGCGCTCGGCGTATCTTTTCTTTGTTCGATCATGGAAGCCGTCCTGCTCTCCATATCTGCTTCTTATATTGCCAAAACGGAGCAGGAAAATCCGGTTCTTGGCAAAAAACTCAAGCACTATAAGCAAGACATTGATAGGCCATTGGCTGCCATACTCAGCCTCAACACCATTGCCCATACTGTTGGTGCTGCCGGTGCTGGTGCACAGGCCGCGCGTATCTTTGGTGAGGCATACATCGGGGTAATTTCTGCAGTACTGACTCTGCTGATTCTGGTGATTTCCGAAATAATTCCCAAAACACTCGGCGCTGCCTACTGGCGCCAACTCTCTTCGGTAACCGTTGTACTGTTGGGCTTGACCACCATCTCCATGTGGCCGTTGGTCAAAATGGCAGAAATGCTGACACGGCTGATGACCCGCAAAAAGGAAAAAACCAGAGTTCATCGGGATGAGTTCATAGCTCTAGCCGAATTGGGGACCAAAGAGGGAATCTTTCATAAGTATGAGTCGCGGGTTCTTCAGAATCTTTTCCATTTACGAGATATTCGTACCAGAGACATCATGACTCCGCGGACCGTGGTTTTTGCGCTCCCGGAATCAAGTATCGTCTCGGACGTTGTCGCCGACAACCCGCTCATCCGTTTTTCCAGAATTCCCATTTATGGCAAAGATCTAGATGATACGCGCGGTTTTGTGCTAAAAGGTGACATATTGAGCGCTGCTCAGGAAAGTCCAGAGATGAAACTCACTGATCTGAGTCGGCCTATTGTCGTGATCGAAGGAAACCTGACCCTGCATTCGATGTTCGAGAAGATGATGCGTGAATCGATCCATATTGCCCTGGTGATTGATGAGTTTGGCGGTACCGAAGGAATCGTGACGATGGAGGATTTCATCGAAACCTTATTGGGGCTGGAAATTGTCGATGAGGTCGACCGGGTTGAGGATATGCAGGAAACGGCCCGAAAGCAATGGCAGAAACGAGCAAAAAAAGCCGGGCTGATTGTTGATGAGACGCTGACCTCCAAGGATCAGGAGCAACACTCAGATACGGACGAATCGGATCATTGATCAATCTTTGAAGGACCAACAATCCCACAAAAAGATATACAGGTGATATGCTCAGTACGTGCTGCCGAACATATCACCTGAGAAGCGCGTCTTATTGAAGATTCTGCAACGCCGCAATCCGATCATCAAGTGGAGGATGTGACCTGAACAGGGACGCCAGCCCACCTTCTTTGGGACGTATGCCAAAGGCGGAAACCTGATCGGGAAGATGTGACGGTTCATGATGAGATTTTAGTCGCTTGAGTGCATCAATCATCTTCTGCCTACCGGCCAGATGTGCGGCACCACTATCGGCACGGAATTCACGCTTTCTCGAGAACCACATCACGATGAGCGAGGCAAATAGGCCAAGTACCAGTTCGAGAACAATCACCACTGCAATATAGCCGAAAAAACCAAGTCCCCCACCATCTTCATCACCGCTGAGGAAATTATCAATGATGCCCGCCACCAGTCGCGAGAGAAAAATTACGAAGGTGTTGAGTACTCCCTGAATCAAGGCTAGCGTCACCATATCGCCATTGGCCACATGACTGACCTCATGGGCGAGAACCCCTTCTACCTCATCTTTATTCATATTGTTCAGCAGACCGGTACTGACCGCAACCAGTGCATTATCACGTTTCATCCCGGTTGCAAAAGCGTTCATATCCGGTGCGTCATAAATGGCAACTTCAGGCATCCCGATACCGGCCATTTCTGCCTGTCTTTTCACTGTACTGAGAAGCCATTGCTCAGCCTGGTTAGCCGGCTGCTCGATTACCCGTGCCCGGGTAGATTTTTTGGCAATCCATTTTGACAATGCCAGTGAGATAAACGACCCACCCATGCCAAAAACAGCCGCAATGATCATCAGGCCAGACATTGATCGACTGTCAACACCCAGAATTGACATCACCAAGCCAAGCAATACAAGAATCGCCAGGTTTGTTGCTAAAAACAGCAAGATACGTATCACGACAACCTCCTTATTCAAATTAATTTATAGACGCGTCAATAGTAATCATCGGGTAGTTTCTTAGCCACAATAATTGCACAAATGTAATGAAATTTTAACGTCTCTTCTGCAATGGGAAGGAGAAACTGGGAGCATAGCTCAAGTGCGTGGTGTTCAATCTTTTACTGGCTCAGTGGATTGATCACCGGGCTGATGGATGTTTCCCCTGACTGCAGAGGCAACGATACCTCCAATACAGAGGCAGCCAAAAATCCTGAAAGACCACCTGATGCTCTCGATCAATTCGGTTTGAGTCTCTGGTCCGGGCTGTCTCTCTCCCATCACCAGGGAAAAAATAAGTGTCACGATTCCCATGGAAAACATCTGGCCAAGAACCCGCATACTCCCGGCAGTTCCAGAAGCAATCCCCAGGTATCGTTTTTCCACCGCTCCCATGATCGCATTCATGTTGGGAGAAGAAAAAAACGCAAAACCGATGCCTAGTATCACCAGCAACAAGACGATACTGGTGATTGAGCTGTCTCTGTCCAAAAAACCAAGAGCAAAGAGTACCAGGCAGGTTGCTGCCATCCCAATACTGGCTATGATACGCGGTTCGCTCTTATCGGACATTTTTCCCGCCAGGGGTGAGAAGGCGGCCATCATGAGTGGCTGAGCAATCAGGATCAATCCGGTAGTTCGGGGATCCAGCCCTTTAATGTATTGCAGATAAAGACTCATCAGAAACATCAGCCCAAAGGTTGCGCTGTAATGTATCAGCGCTGCACTACTTGAAAGCGCAAAAAGTTTATTCTCAAAAAGCAAACCGATCTGAAAGAGCGGATATTTCACCCGGTTCTGCCTGATGCCGAAAAAGACCAGACCGCTGATACCCAGGATCAGCATGATGGAACCACTGAATTGGGGTAGAATCGAAAAACCATAGATCAGGAAAATCAAAGAGGGGATATAGAGCAGTGCGCTCAGGTAGTCATAGCGTTCACCAGCCGCATCCGCCCATTCTCCTTTCAGGAAGCGCAACATAATGGTCAGGGGAATCAAACCAAGCAGTGCCACTGTTACAAAAAGCATCCGCCACCCGAACTGATGGGTAATTATCCCCCCGACAAACGGTCCGGTTGACAACCCGATATATACCGCTGAAACTGCAATTCCGATAACACTGCCGCGTTTGTTGGGAGGGAATACCGAAGTTAGAATTGCCATGCCGGTCCCGAAAACCATGCCACCACCGATTCCTTGTATGGCCCGTAAACCGATCAGGCTCGCCGGACTCCAGGAAAAAGCTGACAGCAATGCCGAGATCGCCAGGATGGTAAAACCCAAACCAAGGATTTTTTTTCGACCGGTAATATCTGCCAGCCTGCCCATTGGGATCAGCGTCGCACCCGCGGCAAGCAGGTATGAGGTTGCCACCCAGCTCAGGGTAACACTATCCATGCCCTGATCACGAAATGTGGACTGAATCGCCGGCATGGCAACATTCACTGCTGAAATCATAAACGGGGTGATAAAGGAACTGATGACTGAAACACTCAGTGCGGCACGTTGGATACTATTCATATTTCCGTTGATCTCTTGACCTTTATTATTTATCAACTAAACTCAACTTCTTTCGTGGGGAGTTTCTAGAAGAATATCTGAATTTAAACTGCATTAATACTATTTTTCCACCAATTTCCTGCACCAACCATCAGATTCAAAACACATGAGGTAGTTTCATGGCTCGTTGGATACGATATGACGATAAAATTGTTCACCACACCCCCATTGGCGATATTCGCTCCGGTGCTTTACATTCCGAGCGAAGTGGCCAGACCAAAACCTTTTACTCCTTCGATTTCCCCGACTGGGTGAATATCGTCGCCCTCACTCCGGATTCACAGATTGTCCTGATAAAACAGTTTCGGTATGGAACAGCCCAAGAAGAGTTGGAGATTCCCGGTGGTGCCATAAACCCTGGTGAGTCTCCGGTTGCAGCGGGCTGTCGGGAACTGCGTGAAGAAACAGGCTATGTCGGCACCAATGCACAATTAATCGGCAGTGTCTGTCCGAACCCGGCAATTCAGTCCAACCTCTGCCACACCGTTCTGGTCACTGATGTAGAAAAGACCAGCGATCTGGAGCTGGATGAAATGGAGGATATTGATTGTCTCACGGTTTCCGAGCAGAGCCTCTGGAACATGATCCACCAGAACCAGATCCAACATGGGCTGGTACTCAATGCACTATTCTTTTATTTCAATTTCCTTAACCGCTGAACCCACGATGATTATGGGATCAGGATCGTGGAGCCCGTGGTCACTCTATTCTCCAGATCTTGATGGGCCCGGGCAGCGTCTTTGAGTTGGTACTCCTGCATTGGTTTGATCTTGACCGCACCTGAGACAACCACCTCAAATAAATCCCGTGCATGGACCAACAGATCTTCCCTTTTGGCGGTATAGTTCATCAAACTTGGCCGGGTCAGGAATAATGAGCCTTTTGCTGCAAGAAGCCCGATATCAAACGGCTGAACCGAGCCTGATGATTGCCCAAAACTGACCATGGTACCCATGGGTGCCAGGCAGTCCAGTGATTTCATAAACGTTGTCTGCCCAACCGAATCATAGACGACATCAACGCCCCGTCCTCGGGTAAATTTCTCTACTGCACGCTCGAAATCCTCCTCCTGGTAAAGGACCGTATGGGTGCAGCCATGCGCTTTCGCCAGATCAGCTTTATCGAGAGAGCCAACCGTACCGATGGTGAGCGCGCCAAGATGTTTTGCCCATTGACAGAGTATTAACCCGACCCCACCTGAAGCGGCGTGAATCAAAAGAATATCTCCTGGCTGCACGTCAAAGCAGCCTTTCAAAAGATAGCGGGCCGTCATCCCCTGAAGCATCATTGCCGCCCCATCCTGAAAAGAAATCTCATCGGGAAGCAGCACCAGTCGATCCGCGGGAATACAGCGTACCTCTGCATATGCTCCTGGGGGGACCCCTGCGTAAGCGACTCGATCTCCCGGACTGAACTCGGTAACCCCTGCACCGACTTCCTCCACCACCCCTGCACCTTCTAGTCCCGGTATTGCAGGGAGTGAAGGAAGCGGGTAAAGTCCCGTCCGATGATAAACATCAATAAAATTGAGTCCAATTGCCATCTGTTTAATCAGTACCTCACCGCTCTCCGGTGATCCAGATTCAAACGGAACCCACTTGAGGACCTCTGGTCCACCATGCTGATCCAGCATAATCGCATTTGTCATGGTCAAAACTCCTTCCTTTGCTCGTACATGCTCTTATTTTCCCCTTCTCTATCTAGCAATCTCTTCGAGTAAGCTCAAGCAATTCATGCCGACGATTATAATAATCACCAACCATTCAAATCAAACTTGCGTATGTGTTTGAATTTAGGTAGCCTCCGTCAGTCAGATTTTACATGCACCTCAGGTCATTAAATGGAGGCTCAATAATGGAACGCAAGAGTTATCTTCAGGATGCAGAATCGGTGATGAACCAGATCACCCAAGGAGCACTGCTGACAGTAAAAGCAGACGACCAGATTAACACCATGACCATCGGCTGGGCGACCATCGGTTTTGTCTGGAAAAAGGAAATCTTTATGGTTGCCGTCAGAGATTCCCGACATACCTTCGCCTTGATGGAAGCAGCCGCTGATTTCACCGTCTCTATCCCGCTGGATAAACGATATCGGGATATTACTGCGTTTTGCGGTACGAAATCCGGCCGTGATTTTGATAAGTTCAAGGAATGCAACCTGGCGATCAAAGATGCAATCCACACACAATCACCGATTGTTGAGCTCAGCGGAACCCATTATGAATGCCGTATCATTTTCAAATCGCCGATTGATCCAGCCCTGCTTGACCCTCAACTTGAGAAGCTGTACCCGGAGAAAGATTATCACACCCTTTACTTCGGCGAAATTTTAGACTGTTACAACTTGTAAGTCACATACCGTTCAGGCACATTATGACAACTAACAAATTTTCCTTCAATGGGGGAACCATGAAGCGTATACAGATCATCACCATTTCCTTATGTCTGGTCCTTTCAATACCATGCCGCGGGTTCTGTGCAGACCTGAAGCTTGGCGTATTGCTCATTGAGGATGCCGTACCAATCTGGCTTGCCGAGCAACAGGATTTGTTCGCTGCCAATAACGTGGATGTAGAACTGGTTCCTTTTCTCAGCGCCCTGGAGCGTGACAGTGCAATGACCGCCGGGGCAATCGACGGTGCGCTCACCGACCCGGTCGGCGCCATTTTGTTGGACAAAGGGCAGGGACTCTACAAGATAACGTCGCTCTGTCTCGGTAAAACGCCGGCAGAGGGCCCCTTCTCTATCCTTGCGGCACCCGATTCCAAACTTGAAAGTGTAGAAGACTTAAAGCATGTGGAAATCGGTGTTTCCAACGCCACTATTATTGAGTATGTCACCGACCGATTGCTCGAAGATCAAGGGTTCAGCCAGGAAGAGATCAAAAAAATCGAAGTCAAGAAAATGCCGATCCGCATGCAAATGCTGCTCTCGGGAGCCATAGAAGCAGCGACCCTGCCGGAACCGCTGGCAACCATCGCCGCCGGTAAAGGTGCCCGGGTTCTGATCTCTGATGCTGACAGCAGCGAAAGTCTCTCCCAGACCGTATTACTCTTTTCCACCTCAGCACTGACTGAAAAACCGACAGCGGTCCGCTCCTTTTTTCAGGCATATCAGGCTGCAGTATTGGAAATCAACAAGCAGCCGGAGTCCTATCGATCTCTTTTTGTCGAAAAAGGGCGGATTCCGCCATTTCTCGCTGAATCATACCCCATTCCACAATACCCGCTGCCGGCGCCGTTGAGCGAAGGGCTTTACGAATCGGTGATCACATGGCTCACCAAAAGAAACTTGTCTCCATCGCTGGAGTACAAAGACATGGTTGCCCAAGATTTCTTATAAGCTGAAAAACGACACGATGTTTTCGATCAAGAACGCCAGCTTCACTTTTGCAGCAGAAGATCATCAGAATCATGTATTGTCTGATATCTCTTTTACTATCAAGCAGCGTTCGAGTTGTGCCGTAATCGGCCCGTCCGGCTGTGGAAAGACTACCCTGCTTTACCTTCTGGCAGGGTTGCGACAGCCCAACACTGGCAGCGTTGAAATCCAGGGGAACCCGACAGTGGGCACCATTTTACAGAACTACGGTTTATTCCCCTGGAAGAGTGTTAATCAAAACATTGGACTGGGCTTGGAACTTCAACGAAAACCGGCTGGGCTCAGGAAAAAGATTACCGCTGAGCTGCTCAAGGAAATGGGACTCGACGGTTTTGGCGATCACTATCCCGGACAACTATCTGGGGGCATGCAACAGCGCGTCGCCTTCGCCCGCGCTCTGGCGATTAATCCTGATATTCTGTTGATGGATGAACCACTCTCCTCATTGGATGCTCTCACCCGGGAGCGTTTGCAAAACCTGATCCTCTCCTTTCGGATCATTAAGGGTATCACGCTCTTCCTGGTTACCCACTCCATAGAGGAGGCAGTCTTCCTGGGCAGCCAGATCATCGTTCTCGGTGAAAAACCGGGCAGAATTAAACACGTTTTGCAGAACCCGGATTGCGGTGACACCGCGTTTCGAAAATCTGATTCATATTTTTCCCAGTGCCGAACCTTGAGAAACATGCTTGAAGAGAGTGTCAATGGAACGGAAACGTAACATTATAATCGCCGCTCTGGTTATGGTTGGTATCTGGGAGCTTGCCGCCTTTCTATTGAACACCATGGCTCTGCCAAATCCCCGTGCAGTCGTCAGTCATGCCCTGCAAATGGTGAGCGATGGCTCAATCATTGACGATCTTCTGATTAGTTGTACCAGAGCTGTGTGTGGAATTCTACTCGCCCTTTTGACGGCCGTGCCACTCGGTCTATTTATCGGTGCCGAACCGCAATGGAGACGAAGACTTTCACCCTATATTTATCTGCTCTACCCGATTCCCCACGTGGTCCTGCTCCCACTGATCATAATACTGTTTGGTATCGGCAATTTTTCAAAAATCTTCCTGATTGCACTCATCATCTTTTTCCAGATCATCGTTACCACCAGAGATGCGGCAAAAAGTGTCCACCAGAACTACTATTATGCAATGCAGACGTTAGGTGCGACACGTCTACAGATCTATCGCCATGTCATTTTTCCTTCGGCCCTGCCTAAAATCATGACCGCCATGCGGATATCCATCGGTACTGCAGTGGCTATTCTGTTTTTCGCCGAGTCTTTCGCAACAACCAGAGGGCTTGGATACATCATTATGGATTCGTGGGGACGAGCAGATTATATCGCGCTGTACAGTGGCATATTTTTCATGGCGCTGCTTGGGTTCTTTCTTTATCTCCTGCTCGATATTGCTGAACGGAGAATCTGCCGCTGGACAGTGGTACACTGATCACACGCTGCGAGAGGAGATCGTCGTTTGGCTTTCACGAAACCAGTGATGCTGTAATTACATTGACAAGATCGTTGATTTGATAAGGTTTTGAGGTCATTCCGCAGAAACCATATTCCTGATAATTTTCCATTATATGATCATTGGAGTAACCGCTTGAGACAATGATCCGTGCCTGTCGGTCATAATCAAGTATTTCATTGGCGGCCTGATCCCCTCCCATACCGCCCGGTACGGTGAGATCAACCAGAACCACATCCGGCTTTTTCCCTTTCTGGTCAAGCTCGCGATACATTCTGACGGCTTCTTCACCGTCACTACTTATACTGACTTCATAACCGCAGTGCTCTAGCATTGATTTACATACATTTCTAACCATTTCCTCATCATCCATCACTAATATATGCGCACTGGATGCCTGGGTCGGCGAAGGATCCTCTGCTTCTGCCACTTCCGACTGGGGAAGTGCGGGGATATAAAGGGTAAAGGTCGTACCTTCACCAACTTTCGAGGTGACATCGACCGCACCGCCATGTTTTCTGATTATTGAGTGAACAATCGCCAGACCGAGGCCGCTTCCTTTGTTACTGTCCAGGGTCTTGGTGGTGAAATAGGGATCAAAGATCGACTTGAGGTGATCCGCTGAAATACCACACCCCTGATCACTCAGGGCAATCCTGACATAGTTGCCAGACTGGAGGTAGGCATGGTCATCTACCCCAAGGGTAACATTTTCTGAGGTAATCGTTATTTCACCGCCATCAGGCATCGCTTGATCACCGTTAACTATTATATTCTGCAGTACCTGCCCCATCTGACCGATATCAATATCCACCGGCCACAGTTCATCACACATCTCAATCCGATACTTTGACTTGCTGCCATGCATGACAAAGGCGGCAGTTTCTTCAAGCAACTCTGTAAGGTCAGCTGCGGCCTTGACCGGTTCTCCTCCTTTGGCAAAGGTAAGCAACCGTTTCGTCAGGTCTTTAGTTCGAAGCGTTCCGCTTTCGGAGAGCTTAAGCAGCTCATATACGCGGTGGTCCTCTGGCAACTCCCGCAACGCAAGACTAAGATTGCCGAGAACAACAGTCAATAAATTATTAAAATCATGAGCAATACCTCCTGCCAGCACCCCAACCGATTCAAGCTTTTTCACTTTATGCAACTCTTCTTCCATACGCTGCCGCTCGGTAATGTCAAGCAAGGTGCCAAGTATCACATCATTCTCGGGTCTCCCATCAGCAGTATGTTTCCAGCGGGTAAGCACGGTATGGGTCTCACCATCTTTTGCATTCATGCTGATCTCTGTTTGAAACACCCGGGAATCAGGAGTCAATTTTTGCAGCATCGACTGCATACGATCCCGATCCTGCGGTGAAATCAGCTTAAAAAATGTCTTCGAACTTGAGGAACGTTCATCAGGTTTGTACCCCAGCATGCCAAAGAAACCATCACTGAATTCCCATATGTCCTTTTCTCGGTCGATCACGCAGCTACCAAATTTTGCAACCTGCTGTGCTTCGTTGAGAAAGTCCAAACTTTGCCGCAACGCAGATTCAACCGTTTTACGCTGATACACAAAACATTGCAGGGCGTTTGCCATTTCGGTGAGTTCATCATTTCCCTTCATGGGAATTTCAGATTCAATCCCCATGGCATGCTGGTCCATCGCCGCTTTCAACGAAGTGATCCGACCCACTAATTGTTTACCAACATAAAACCAGCCAATCAAAACTCCGATAGTGATGGCGACAATAACCGCAATGATCTGCAGCAGCTGGGCCTGGTAGATCGTTCTACTCAAACGCTCAGATTCTACCAGTGATACTTTTGTGCCTGCCGCTGAAAGGTATTTCACCTGCTCCGAAAAAACTTCTGCAAACTCGATTGTCTGGGCCGAATACTTTTCTACTTTTTCTCTTGCTTTGAGTTCGTCGATCCGGAGCTTAAAAATAGAATTATCCCCTTTTCCGAGATTGAAAATCGGTAGGGCTGAAAGCACAACTCTGCTGTTTTCAGGGGTGGTATTGGCAAGAATCAATTGCAGTTTCTTCAATGCAGGCAGCAGTTGCTCATAGGTTGTACGCAACCCCTCTACCTGGTCTATCTCGTCAACACTTGCCGCCTGATATAAGAGTCCGGCACACTGCATGGTCGCCGCAATCACTTCATGATTCGCCCTGATTTCTCCGGCAGCGGTGGTGATCAGCGTATCGAAACCAACCCTGAACATGGTTACCAGTCTATTACTATCCGCCGTTATATCATCGGCTTTGAGTACCGTCGTCACGTTGTTTTCGATCTGCGTTCCTTCTTCCAAAAAATCCTGATAGCTTGAGGCCATCCGTGGTCGAATGATCCGGTTAAACTCACCTTGCCTGAGGGCAAGATCCTGGAGCGCACCATTTAACCTGGCCTGTTCAGCAAGATATTCATCCACCAGAGAACTTTGATGGATCAGATTCTCTCCCAACGGCACAATACTGGCCCGCAGACCGGGCAGAAACTCACGCTCAACACCCAGGATTTCCAGCTCTTTGACCAATCCATTGATCCGCTCCAATCGTGCACGCAGCTGAACCATCAGTCTACGATGCTGATCTTTACTGGTAAGTCGGGGTAAATCCCTTGAAGCAACCGTGAACAGGGTGATCTCCCTGCCCAATGCCTGAGACTGACTGATGAACGGTATGGTAGAGTCAAGAATCACGTCTGTCTGTGATTCACTCTGATCCATCAGGTACCAGGTGATAATGGCAGAGCTGACTGCCAGCAGGGTCACCAGCGCAAATGCGGCAACCAATCTCCAGCGGATACTTTTTATGGTAGGTAACGCGACCATTATCCCAAAATAATCACATTCGAAAAAAAACGATATCTATTCTCTTATTTTTCTGATGGAGTCAGCAAGCATCCGTACGCTCTGTTCTGCTGAAACAGTCTCGTTATTCCAGAACGTAAAAATCGTATCCATAATCGTATTTGCGGTGATTCCTTTCACAGACATTGAAAACCCCGGTATCACTTCACTTCCTTCAGTGAGTGACTGGATTGCACTTTTAGCGCAGAGATCAAAACCTTCGGTGGACACATCAGTCCGCGGTGGAATCGAGCCCTTGATGATATTAAACTTTCTTTGAACCTCCGGATTCATGATCACTCGTGCCAGTCGATCTTGTATTTGTTGCTCCTCAGATCCATCACTCACCACCGGTGCAACGAAAACATCTGAAACAACCAGGTAACTGTCTTGGGTCTGTGGGCTGAACCCGCAGACAAAATCATCTCCGGCCACTTTACCTGCCTGGAGGAATTCACCACGTGCCCAGTCACCCATGATCTGGAACGCTGCTTTGCCTTCTATTACCAGTGCTGTCGTTTCAGGCCAACCGCGGTCTGGACTATAAGGATCGATTAACTTTTTGAGCATCCTGAAGCCGTTGAATATGGAAACCATTGCGGGACTTTCGATCACCGCCGGATCCTGCTCAACAATCACCGAACGGTAGAGATCTGGTCCACCCACACCAAGCAGATAGTTATTAAACAACAAGCGGACTTGCCACGCTTGGCCACCAACTGCAAGAGGTATGACACCAGCCTCCCTGATTTTTGGGGCCATGCTGATGAGCGCTTCCCAGGTCTGGGGAAAACTCAGATCAAGATCATCCAGTACCTGCCGGTTTCCCCACATCCAGTTTGACCCATGCAGCGTGAGAGGTACGGCAAGCAATGTGCCATCATAAGAGAGCTTGTCCCAAAGAACTGCAGGTATGACCGATCTCCATCGTTCCGTCTGGGCCAATTCTGCCAAACTCCTGATCAACCCTTCCTCGTAGAGCTCCTCAAGGGCAACTCCCGCATGCCATTGCACCATGGTCGGTGGCACACCATCGAGCATTCTGGTAATCGCCACGCTTTTGGCCTGATAAGACGCCTTCACCGGTGTTTCGGACCATTTAAATCCTTCGGCCTCAAAGGCTTTCGCCACTTCCTGGAGTGCCTGGTTTTCACTACCGGAAACCCACCAGTGAATAACTTCAGCAGTTTTGTTGTCAGTTCCAAAACAACTCTGACAAACCACAAACCATTGCAGAAAAACCATCAATACAAGCGCTCTCATTGATTCCCCCTGGCGAAATTTGGACTGCGTCTCAGAGACCTTGTTCCTATCCTGCAAAAGAGTCCTGAGCGAACAACATTCATTACCCTTTCTTGTATCACAAACAAACGGTTGATTTACAGAAAATTAAGAAAAAGTTAGCATCGTTTTAAAGGATTTAGCCTGGGGTTTTTACTTACTTCAAAGTGAGAGAACAACAGTTGACAACTGCAGGAGACACCATGGTTATTGCTGGCCGTGCAGCGTTAATAGGATGTTTGTGAGCGTTTGCAGGCCCAATGCCTACGAACATGAGCGCGCTTCACTGCGTATCACTTCACTGGCCAACCTCCCTCGAATATAGAGCGAGAGGACAGCCACCGCATGATCACACACATTGAAAACAGGAATGTTTCGGGCGGTAAGTGCAGCTCGCAGCGGATCAAAAAGTCGTCCGCCATCAACGACTGTGACCACTGGTTTGGCTGAATCCAACGCAATTTGTGAGATACGTGATCTGATGCCACCTTTCTGGTCCATGTCATAGCGCGGTGAGTCGTCAGGATGCAGTGTCAGCATAGCCGGAGAAAGTGGATCAAGGCTCAGGACCAACGCATCAACCCCGGGATCCTCCAGCACAATCCGGGCAATGTTTCCGTGCGTTTCATCATCAGCTGCGGGATTGATATCCATTGGGTTCTTAATGGTTACCAGTTTTTCAAGCTTTTTATCTTGTAACACTACTCCGATTTTTTCTTCTGTTGCAGTAGAAAAGGTAGCCAGACGAGATTGATAGTCATCCGACTCAATTGAATCCGCCATACCGACTGCTTCAAAGCCTGCACCACTGATCATTGCCAAACGATTTCCTGATATAAAGCATGTTGAGAGCTGTTGAGCGACAGAGAATAATTCCTGGAACTCGGTAAACGTTCTAGCAAACATTGCTCCGGCCTGCGTTATACAATTTTCGCAGACCACATAATCTCCTGCAATCGAGGCGGTATGCCCACTGGTGGCATGCTTGCCCTCATCGGTTCGACCCGCCTTGTAAATAATGACTTCCTTACCGTTGAGTACCGCTTCTCGCACTGCCATGCAGCATTGCAGGCCATCAAGGTCGTTAAATCCCTCTGCATACACTCCGATCACATCAACTCCGTCCGCATCCTTAAAATGATGCAACATATCTCCAAGAGAAAGATCGGTCTGATTCCCCATGGATATTAAATAGGCAGGCCGGAGATCCGGGTTCTGGTGAGTTCGGTGAAGCATGAACGCACCACTCTGGCTGATCAGAGCGGAACGGTGATATAAATCATTGCGCTCTTTAGCCAGTTTTTCATCGGGTATGAACCAGGTATCATAGTGACCCGGTTTTGAAATAACCCCCATACAATTCGCACCCAGAATCACCGGACCTTCGGTACTTTTCAGGTGATTGTTTTTCAGTAGTGTTTTTACCTGTTCGGCCCGTTCCTCACTCTCCTCAGTCTCCCCAAGACCTCCGGAAATAAGCATTACCGAGCGCGCACAATTCATACGTACAATCTGATCCACCAGTTGCGGTACCTGTTCGGAGCCAACTGCCACAATCAGCAGATCAACCGGTTCCTGCAATGCATGAAGTCCGGGAACACAGGATAGTCCTGCGATCTGATCCGCTGTTTCATGGATAACTCGAATGTCTTCAGGGGCGTAACCTTCAGCCAGAATATTATTTAAAATGATTCGACCATAATTCGTTTTTCGCGAGGAAACGCCAAGAATTCCGATACTACGAGGATGAAGCAGCGCATCGATCAACCCAACCGGACGAATCCAAAGGTCTTCTTTGGGATCGCTAAAACGACAAACCCCATCCAGGGGAACCATCAGGTAATCAGAGAAGGCGAAGGGATTTATTTCCAGCTCTTCAATCACATAGCCGGATGTGCGGTTTAACGGCGAGTAGTGATTACCGAGATTGATAAAAGAGTCGAAGCATTCTACTAACTGCTCATCACTGACGATCCTTTCTTGCCCTCTGCTGATACCAGCAAGCTTCTCATAGGCGATGGTTTTTCGGAACAACTCGAAAAACGAATGACCGGTATGTAAAGCGGTTGACCCGAGCACCAGGGCCTGGCCTTTTCTAAAACGTTCGGCATAGAGCTCGGTATCGGTGCCGCCGAGGCCAGCGGTGAGAACCATACCAAATTCCCTGGTACACCTCAGACCGACAATCAGCTCATTGCCAAATGCAATGGAATCAGGTGCCATATACTGCACCAGTAAAATACCAATGATATCGGAAGCAATAGCCTCCGTAAGCGCAGTTCCACTCAAGTTCTGGTACTGTACGGGTTCTGCAGCAGGATTTCGCTCCAGAAGAGTGGTGTATGTTTCTGGTACCTCATGCAACATCCGACGTACAGCCGAATTGATCTTTTCCAACTTATTTTCAATAATCCTGACCCCGCGAACCTCGGTTTTATGGACGATGGTTGGAGAAACAATCTTTATGACAATCCGCTCGCCGCTGAATTGCGTCAAATGTTCCTGGGTTATTCGTGTTCCTTTCTTGATGAGCAGTGAACCGGGAGGGGTCTCCGCACCTGACGATGCGAGTAATTTATAGACTTCATGCTCATACAACTGCGACCTTCCTTCATCCCGAGCCTGGTCAAACAAGCCGGTGATTGTAGAAAAATCAATATTATAGTCCATGCGTACCCCAGGTAACAGAGATCTCGGAATATTTCTGAGTCCCCTATAGGTAATTTTTAATTATGGATGCATACTTATCGCTAATCCTCATCCAGTTCAAACTGTTTTATCATACCTGCTGCCTTTTCCTTCAATCTCAAGGTAACTTTTACCACTGTCCTTCACCACCGGCAGCAACAAAAGAAAAGTGGAATAGTCGGTCGTATCTGGCATCTTGATAATACAGGGAGGGTTGCCACTTCTGTAAAAGCACTGATTATAACAACTATTTTGGGCGAGCAGTTGCGGCAAACAGCTATTCCTGCTACATATTGTAGCCTCAATCTGAAAACCCCATCATTTCAAAAGGACCTGTCATGACACCGAGAATACAAAAACGATGTATGATCCTACTTTCTACTTTTTTGAGCCTGTTTTTAATGGGCAACGCCGCCGCCGAAGAGTGGTCGGCAATTTTAGAAAAAGCCAAAGGACAGACGGTCTATTTCAACGGCTGGGGTGGTTCAGATGTGATAAATGACTATGTACGATGGGCGGCGGATATTACCCAGGAGCGATACCAGGTAACAGTCAAGCACGTGAAAATAAATGACATCGGTGGAGTTGTCAGTAGGATTCTGGCTGAAAAAACAGCAGGAAAAAAGAGCGAGGGAAGCGTAGATCTCATGTGGATTAATGGTGAAAACTTCAACACCATGAAAAAAAATGGCCTGCTGGCTCCAGCCTACGCACAACTGCTGCCTCACCATACATTGGTCGATTTTGAGAATAAGCCATCAACCTTATTCGATTTTACCGTACCGGTTGACAACATGGAAGTACCCTGGGGGATGGCACAACTGGTCTTCATCTATGATACAGAGGTCGTTCCACTACCACCGACCGATATGAACGCACTACTGGCGTTTGCCAAAAAGAACCCCGGCCGGGTAACCTATCCGGTACCACCAAACTTTCATGGCACCACCTTTCTCAAACAGGCCCTGCTCGAACTGGCTGTGGATAAAGAACCGCTTTACAAACCGGTCAGTGAAAGCGTTTTTGCAAAGGTAACCGCGCCACTCTGGGCATTTCTTGATGAGCTCCATCCGGTTGCCTGGAGGAAAGGGCGTTCTTTTCCGAGCAACTCTTCAGATATGAAGCAACTGCTCAGTGACGGGGAAATCTTTATCTCCCTGAGTTTTAACCCTGCCGAGGCAAGCAACGCCATCAAAACAGCAGAGCTTCCACCTTCGGTTCGGACCTACGTGCACTCCTCCGGCACTATTGGCAATACTCATTTCCTGGGAATACCGTTTAATGCCAGTGCGAAGGAGGGGGCCCTGGTATTTGCAAATTTTCTCCTCTCACCAGAAGCGCAGGCTCGAAAAGGAAATCCGACAATCTGGGGTGATCCAACCGTCCTTGCAATCAGCAAACTCTCTCCTGAGGACCAGGCACTGTTTGCAGCCGTGCCCAAAGGTGTTGCGACGCTGTCACCTGAGGAACTTGGCACTGTATTGCTGGAACCCCATGCAAGCTGGGTTGAGGCGCTGGAAAAAGAGTGGCAGAAACGTTACAGCCGTTAACAACAGATGCAGGTCTTGGGGCATAACGCACTGCGTTTCTTTCCTTATCTGACCCTGCTTGCCTTTTTTGCTCCCGTTGTCGTTGGGCTATTTGGTACGTGGATTCCCGCCTTGGGTTATCTCCCGGCTATCGGGTCGAAAGAGTTCAGCGGCCGGATCTTCTCCGGACTCTGGCTGCATCCAAGTTTTCCAAAAGCTGTCTGGGTTTCGCTGATTTCAGGCGTCGCCGCAACCTGCCTTTCTTTCGGCCTGTCACTTTTTATCACGATTCAGCTCTACGGTTCGCGCTTTTGGAACGGACTTGAGAGAACCATCTCACCCTTGCTGGCTATTCCTCATGCGGCTTTTACCATTGGCTTTATTTTTCTCATCAGCCCCAGTGGCTGGCTCATCAGGCTCGTTTCACCAGGGCTAACCGGGTTCACCTTCCCACCTGACCTGATTACAAATGGTGATCCCTATGGTATCAGCCTGACTATTACCATGGCAATAAAAGAAACACCGTTTCTGCTGCTGATGATCATGGGTGGGCTCAACCAGTTACAGACTAAAAACATCATCTGGGTCGGCAGGAGTTTTGGCTACGGTACCTTTGGCATCTGGACCAAATTGATTGTGCCCCAACTTTATCCATTGATTCGGTTGCCACTCCTGACGGTTCTTGCCTATTCGCTCTCGGTGGTTGATCTCGCCATCCTGGTAGGACCTTCGGCACCGCCCACTCTGGGGGTTCTGATTGACCAGTGGTTTAATGATCCCGATTTGAATATGCGTCTATCCGGTGCCGCAGGCGCAAGTGTGTTGTTCACCATCACCCTGCTGGCCATCTTTGTGGTGCTCCTGCTGGAACTCTTTGTCCGTAAAACGACCACGGGTTTTCTGATTAACGGCAAACGGAATTATCTCGTTGATAGAATGCAATGGTCTGCCCGAATGCTGAGCGGACTCCTCTGGCTTACCACTCTGTTAAGTCTGCTGATACTGGTAATCTGGTCCTTCACCCATGTCTGGCGGTTTCCCTCGGCCTGGCCAACTGACTTCTCCGAGCGTTTCTGGCAGAAGACCATCCCGCTGTTGAGCGAACCGATGCTGGTGTCCTTGTCTGGTGGCTGTCTGTCGACTTTAATCGCGGTGATCCTGGTGCTTGGCTGTTTCGAATATGAAGTTTATCGAGGCCGGACCAGCAGTTATTCCGTAGGCAGAACATCACGCTGGCTGATTTACACACCACTGCTGGTTCCCCAGATCGGCTTCATGTTCGGAGTACAGATTGTCTTCACCCTGATGGACATCCAGGGCAGTTGGCTGGGACTAATCTGGGTTCACCTGATTTTTGTCCTGCCCTATGTATTTCTCACCCTGGCCCAACCCTACCGTAACTATGACCAGCGCTATATGGATGTGGCTATAAGCCTGAGTCAGTCTCGTCTGATCAGTTATTTCAGGATTAAACTGATAATGCTGAGCAAACCAATCCTCTTTTCCATGGCCATCGGTTTCTCAGTAAGTATCGCGCAATATGTCTCGACGCTCTATATCGGTGCCGGGCGCTTTGCCACCATTACCACCGAAACGGTCAGTCTGGCATCAGGTTCTGATCGGCGAATCATTGCCGTTTACGGGCTCTGTCAGTTTCTCCTGCCCTTTATGATATATAGTCTTGCCATCGTCATTCCCGCCTTGTTATTCAGAAACAGGCGGGGAATGCAAAATTGAGTGTGACCATTATGACGCTCGTACTTGAACATATTACAATAACCCTGAACAACCAGCCGCTCTTCACTGAAGTAAACCTGAGGGTCGAGCCAGGCAGAATTGTCACTCTGATGGGGCCCTCGGGCTGTGGAAAGTCTACACTGCTTTCAGCAATCTTCGGAAATCTTGCTCCCTGCTTTAGACTGAGCGGTGAAATAGTACTCGGTGACAGACTCCTCAATCCACTTCCCATGGAACAACGAAGAGTTGGCATATTATTCCAGGACGACCTGCTCTTTCCCCATCTTGATGTGGCCGGCAACATGTCCTTTGCCCTTCCGGCAGGAACCCACCGTCATGACAAAAAGCAGATCATCAGTGAAAGTCTGGACAGAGCAGGTTTGAGCGGTTTTGAGCACCGGGATGTTGCAACCCTTTCAGGTGGACAGAAGGCACGGGTCAGTCTACTGAGGACCCTGCTGGCAAAACCGCAGGCTATTCTGCTGGACGAGCCGTTCTCAAAACTCGATCAGGAATTAAAGCAAAGTGTCAGATCATTTGTCTTTGCTCAGATCAGGACCCTGAATATTCCCGCACTACTGGTAACCCATGACCCTGAAGATGCACCTGACGAGCCAATTTTCAACCTTGGGGCGGGCAATGCTTGATCATCTCTCGCTGAAAATGATCAGCCCCGTGCTGAAAAAAATGGCGACTGTGCTTCATCGAGCCGGGGTACATCCTGATGCGGTCAGTGTAATTGGTTTTCTCATTGGCATGGCTGGCGCAGGAATGATTGCAGGTCAATTCTACCTGGTTGGTTTGATCCTGATTCTGGGCAACCGGTTGGCGGACGGTCTGGACGGAGCCATTGCCCGATTGGCGGGCACCACAGATAGTGGTGCCTACCTTGATATCTGTCTTGATTTTATATTTTATTCCGCGGTGGTGCTTGGGTTTGCCTTTGCTGATCCCGGACGAAACAGCCTCCCAGCTGCCCTGCTCATATTCTCCTTTATCGGTACCGGTTCCAGTTTTCTGGCATTTGCCATCCTGGCCCAAAAGAACAATATCAGTGATCTGCGATTGCCCGGTAAGGGCTTTTACTACCTAGGGGGACTCGCCGAAGGGACTGAAACCATAGGAGTTTTTATCCTGTTCTGCCTCTTTCCCTATCATTTTCCGCTGATTGCGCTGAGCTTTGCCATCATTTGCCTGGTATCCACCGTGCTCAGAGTGATTCACGGCTACCGAAGACTCAAATCTTAGTCGACACGATAACGCTTTGAGGAACAGGCAGTCATCAGCCCTTTTTAATCACTGCCGGGTGCAGTAATCTTCTCGATTGTGATATCGTTTTGCCACAAACCGTCGGACAGGGCATCGTTATCATGGCCGCGGATCACCACCGTCACTAATTGCTGGTCTTTACTGAAATCGTAATGTTGGAATATGGCGAGAACCTCTTTATTGGCCTGTTTGAAGACCTCTATCATTTTGTAGAATGCTTCACCGGTGCGCTCAAGCTTCAGATCATAACAGGTATCTCCCCCTTCGGTTGACATGATCTCATGGAATGCCTGGAAAATATCGGTGATAGAAATGATCCCGAGCGGACCACCATGAGCGTCGACGACCGGTAACGAGTCGATCTTGTTGCGGCGCATCAAACCGACCGCATCCAGGAGGCTGGCGGTTGTCGGAATGGTAATGGCAGGTGAGCCCATGGCAGCGGCAACCGTCGTTTGCTCGATCAGGTATCCACTCTCTTCATATTCTTCCTGATTCAGCACAGAAGGTAATACACGATTGATATCTGCGGAGGTGAGTACACCGACCACCCGCTGGTCCTGCACCACAGGTAAATGGCGAAAACCATGGTGCTCAAACAGTGCAATCGCTTCCTGGAGTGTTTGTTCAGCTTCAATCGTCACCACGTTCTTCTTCATCCATAAACTGATGTTCATCCGCTGTTCTCTCCTGTGGTTACACCGACAATGTTATCGGCAGTTTATTCTCACCGGTGGGCTTATAAACAATTTTTTCGTCATCCGGATCAAGTGTTATCGTGCCGGGCTCCAGCGAAGTTCTCAGGGTAGCAAGACTATTGCCAATCCTGATTTCCGCACCTTGCTCCAGAGAGGTTTCAATGACGATTTTCTGTTGCGATGCATACCGAAGACCGCTTGCAGGTTCATCAGCCGAACCATCCGGTACCAGGTTGAATTGATGCAACAGGGTCTCGTTGTCTCGGGTCTGACGGATAAGAGCCTGAAGCTCCTCATGTTCAGAATCCGGCCCGACCAGCGCAGAAAGGCGGGTGATTTTTATCTTATCAGCATTTATTGCTTCCTGCACCGCATTATAGGTTTCCAACCGTTCCGGGCTGCAGGCAACGGCCAATATTGAACTGGGGCTGCTTATGGTATCCACCTGGCCAAGCGTGATACTCTCTCCAGCAATTAAGGTCGAAGCGACTATCTTGGCACCGCCAGGAGCGATGATCGAACCATCACTGCGGATATCAGAGAAATAGATGCTTGAGGCTACCGTTACCGAGCCACCGCAAGAAATTGAAGCTTCCTCAATGAAATTCAAGGTGATGTCACCACCTGCTTCAATGTGGGCATTTTTACCGGTAACCCTGCCACCTATCATCACGTTTGATTTACTGGTGATCTGAGCTCCCGAGACTTCACCGTTAATTACCACATCACCATCAGCAGTGACCTTGAAACCTGGCAGCACGTCACCCCTTATTTCAATGGCTGCCTTACTCCGGATATTTCCCGTTGAATAATCGACATCACCGCCAATAACCTGAAGATTGGTTACCCTGATATCCCTGCCGTTTGCTATTGAGACCACCCCCGCACAGGCTGCCCGAATGATTCCGGTTGCTGCTTCTACAATGATATCCTCTCCCTGACTGAGAACCAGCGGTTCACCAACTCGCTGGGGGACTTCATTGCCATAGATGTCTTTGCCAACCATCCCGCTGGTTGCTGAAACGATGGTCGCAAGATGCTGGCCCTGGCGCACATCAACAAAAAGGTTTCGTTCCTTGTAATCAATACTGCCGTCGAGCGACTCTTTGCCCGGCCTAACATCAAGCTCAAGCTCGGAGCGCAACCAGCCATCCTTACCGTTTACTGGCAAACGGCCCCTGCAGATGATCAGGTTCTGGACCATTGACCGTTCCTGAGAAACCTTTTCGCAGGCAGACTTAATGGCGTTTTCCCTGATACCAAACCGAACACCAAGCTGTTCAAGTTGTTCAAGAATCAACTCCCCCCCCACCTCTACCGAGCCGGGAATCGGGGGATACAGAGTTAGTCGCACCGACCAGCCGTCTTCGCTGATCGCCACCATCGGTTCGATATTAATAACGGCAGTTTTCTGGCTCCCCGATTCCGTGATATCCAGAGATGGATAACCTGCCAGCGTTGAGCGGGCTGTTGAACTGTCAATTAATTCAACATTCTCGCCGGCCTGGAGGATGAATGAGTCTTTAGAGCTGTCTGATTCGAGTGTTATGAGAATTGAACCACCACTGACCCATTCACTTATCTCAAGTTTGTGGTTACTCTGGCCATCGCTCACTTCGAGTTGAGCTGATTTAAAATGTCGCTGCAGTTTCATTCACGAACCTTACTATTACTGATCGCCACCCGGTGCTTTTCAAGGTAAGAGCCCCAGCACCCAAGCTCTCATTAGGCGTTAAATTCCTGTTACCTTTTTACTTTCTCTAACTTAAGTGTATTATTTCCCCACCACCAGGTCAAGGTATAATCGTGGCGTGTAAAGGTAAAAAATAGTAAAAAATCCAAGGACATCAAAGCAATCAGGGGAGTGTGGCAACCACTCCCCTGATTGCTTTGATTAACAAGGAAAACGTCATATCTGTTTGAAAAAATAGAGCAAATTCAAAATTCTCACGGTTCATCGATCGATAAGTAAAACGGCTGAACGGTGAAAAGTAGCCTCAAACCAGGGCCAGGAGGTCATATAACTGATTGAGACTAAAAATAATCACTACTTGGTTAAACTTTCGGTGAGTTGCACAAGTTCATTGTAACGACGCTGAGCATTTGGTACGGCATCCTTACTCTGATCAACTTCACCGGTATCATAGTTATTCACCCCCGCAATGACACATCCAACCATTTCAAGATCGGTGTTGATACCGTCATTTTTGTAGCCATTGGAGACGGTAAACCATTTTTTTGAATCAGCATCCCGAGAGTCAAAAAAAGTAAGGCTTAAACCATCAACGGTTGCACTCAGAGACCCTCCCGCACCCTGTGTGATAATGAACACATTGACCTTGTCAGTAAGACTGAAACTTTTGGGAATAGACTCTATAAGCTCCAGCATGCGCTCTTTCGAGGCACATTGTTGGTGATCGCTGCCATAGCTGGGGATAATCAACAGGTGCAGAATAATCAAAACACTCAATAGCCTCAGGGAAAAACGAAAAATAACGTTCTTTTGCATTGCACAGTCCTCCTATTCAGTCAGTTTCAGATAAATTGAAGTAACTCACATGATTATGTCGAGAATCGTTGGGTTATGGTGCTGGCTCATGAGTCTGGGTGCTCACGGTGTCCCCGTCACTCCCTAACAACTACAAGAGCTGAATCTTTTTACTTCTAATTCGGGATGTTTTCAAGAAAGAAAAAGGAACATGATTCGGTCAGTCTTTTCTGGCTACAACAACAAATTACAATTACCATGCGGTATAAAAGTGACCGTTATCCAGAGATACTAATCCAAATCAGGGAAGTGCTTATTCATACAATCCTGGCAGATACTGTGACTGAACTGTGCTTCAGATCTGCTTTCGATATAATCTTCCAGACGCTTCCAATAACCACCATCATCTTTCATCTTCTTACAATATGAACAGATCGGAATGAGGCCCTTGAGCGTTTTCACTTCATCCAGAGCCTTTGTAAGCGAGGTAATATCTTCGAGAATCAGAACAGTACCGGAAAATTTTTGGCTTACATCAAGCATCTTTGAAATTTTGATCCGATAGAAGGTTGTTTCCCCGTCTTTAACCACCTTTTTGGTAAATTCATGCTCTGGGAGCACATCGTTAAGAAACAGGTTGAATTCAATCTTTAGCCATGGCAGCACATCACCAATATGTTGTTTGGTGATGGTGCCTATCCCATTTTCAGGTGAGAGTATTTCCTCAGCCGGATAATATGTCTCTCCGGACTGGCTTCCTAGTTGAGTCATCCTGCTTGCGGCCAGGTTTCGGTTCTCCACTAGTCCCTCTGGATTAATGAAGAAACCAGGACTCAGGCTTGATTCGAAAATAGTCAGATATTTATTCTTTTCGTTGGTGATTTCACGGTTTGCTACCTGTAGGTCATAGATCACTTTATCCTGACCTTCAGCTATCCAGGAGCTGCAGAGTCCCACCTCCATGATGTCAAAAAGCCTGCCGATTTTATAGAGCGCTTCTTGTTTCCTGCCTTTATCATGCTTCAGGTCAATAAGATCAAAATAGGATTGGCGATAATATTTAAACAGAGAGAGGAACATCCGAAGGCTTATCCCTCTTTTCCGATGCCGTTCAGCCTCAACAACCCCAAAATGAGCAACACTATTTGAAGGCGAAACCTCTTCAACAGGAAGTTCCACTGATAAATGCTCTTCTTTCAAGGCCACTGATATAGATTCAGATAGGCCGGAAATCGATAAACGCCACGCTTCTTTGAGCGTTGAGGTGTACTTGGTGTAGCCATGCTCTGAGGCGTAATCAAGAATACGCTGCATCAGCCATTCTTCATTTGAGTTGATGAGTGAAATTAGTTTTGATTCCATCTAATCGCTATTCCTGGTATACGCATTAAGAGAATTACTATTTGAAGTTCCTTCACTCCTCAGCTGCTTTATAGTTCGCTTTGGTTTGTCTACGGCTTCCTCAGGCAATAACCAACATGTATTCGATTGTCTGTGACCTTTGACCTTTGTTGATTGTAATCTTTCTCCATCTTAAATTCAAAGTGTCAGATGACGAAAAAAAAAGAATCTCTCATTTCATCATTTCATGATGGTTCTGAACGAGCATGGATACCCTATCAATACCGATTGACTCAGTCATCAATCTCCGCAGGATTGCATAGATCTGAATGATTAGGTAGTGTGATAGCTCTGCAAGATTTGAGGAAACTATTCATGCGAGACCTTCCACTAAGGAATAGACCGGAATGACTGGAGAATTTGCCGCATTAAGTGGAGCACTCGCCTGGGCAGTAGCGAGCATCATGTTTGCCGAGATCGGCAAGAAGGTAAGCGCGATCAATCTCAATCTGATCAAAGGGCTGGTCGCGATCATCCTGATGATCCTGATCCTGCTGCTGATGTCCGCAGCCAACGCTGAGTCTGGTATGCAGCAACTCTTTATGATCCCTACCCAATCACTGATCATTCTGGTGATCAGTGGTATTATCGGGATCGGCATTGGTGATACTGCATATTTCGGGTGCCTACGCCGGATTGGTCCTCAAAAGGGACTCATGCTGGAATCGACCGCGCCGGTCATGGCAGCACTACTGGCAATGGTCCTGTTTCAGGAGTTCCTGTCTGCCATCTCCTGGGCAGGGGTATTGATGACCACGAGTGGGGTCATCCTGGTGGTCAAATTTACCGGTTCCCCAGCCATATATCATAATAGCTTCAACGGAATACTCCTCGGTGTTGCGGCTGCAATGGCCCAAGCCGCTGGAATCGTGCTGTCCCGCATGGTTCTGGCCGGAGGTGGTATCGACCCGTTGGTCACATCGCTGATCAGACTCAGCTCCGGATTGCTCGCATTGATCATCTGGTTGCTGGTGAGGCAGGTCTGGACCAACCATTCCAAAGAACCACAATCGATGTTGGCAGCCCTTAAAATCATCTACTCGGAGCGACTCCTAAATACCATGTTCGGAGCTATTTTCATCGGTACCGTCTGTGCCCTTTGGCTTCAACAGCTTGCGGTGGTGCATACCAGTGCCGGGATTGCTCAAACCTTGCTTGGTGCCTGTCCCCTGTTTGGTATGCTTATCGGTTGGGTTTTGCATGGCCAGAGACAGCCTAGCTCCGTATGGGGTGGGCTTTTGTTTGGCTTCTGCGGCATTTCTCTGATATTTCTGGCCTGAACTCAATCCAGGTGAGACCGGTATTTTCGGTATAGTCCTCGAAATTGATTATACGTCAAGCCCAGGGCGCGTGCGGCCTGGCGCTGATTAAAACGATTTTTTTCCAGTTCGCCACGCAGCAGCCTGATCTCATACGAATCAACCGCACTTTTAAAATCAACACCATGGGGCAAGACAACCTCTGCTGCAGGCTCAGGTTCCTTCACCGGTTTTTTCTTGGGTTCTGGTTTGAAGCCAGGATTATAGGGAGATTGAAATGGATCAAAGACAATCCGGTTCACACGGCTATCACCACTTTGATAAACCGCCCGCTCAATAACATTCTTCAATTCCCGGATATTGCCATACCAGGGATGCTGCTCCAGCGCATGTTCTGCGTCCGCGCTGAACGCAATGGGATCATCAATTTCCAATTCATAAGCCATCCTGGCGGCGAAATGGCGGGCCAGCAACATAATATCCTCCTGACGGTACCGCAATGGAGGAAGAAAAAGTACTTCGAACGACAGCCGATCTAACAGATCAGCTTTAAACTCACCTCGTTCAACTTTTGCCTGCAGATCGATATTGGTGGCACAGACAATTCTGACATTCACTTCAGTCGATTGCGAACTCCCTACTCGCTCAAAGGTCCCATACTCGACAAATCTCAAGATTTTTTCCTGAGCAACCAGCGGTATGGTACCGATCTCATCAAGAAACAGGGTACCACCATTTGCTGCCTCAAATCTGCCACGCTTCTGCCCCTCAGCTCCGGTAAATGCACCTTTCTCATGGCCAAAGAGCTCTGACTCAATCAGGGAAGGAGAAAGTGTGCTGCAATTAAGGGTTACGAAGGGTCTCTCCCAGCGACGTGAGAGGAAGTGGAGCCGCTGGGCTGCCAACTCCTTGCCTGTTCCCCGTTCACCAATAAGCAAGACCGGTCGATCAACAGGAGCAACCTGAGAGAGTTTATCTTGAAACTCGAGAAACGATTCTGAATGGCCAAGTGCTTCCATTGTTAATGGTTATATTTACCAATTTTTATTAATTTTTAATATATAGTAACAAATATAACCATACTGGAAATATTTGCAACACACAATAACTCCTTGTTATTCCTCCTTTTTGCAAAATTTTCTAAACTGGCACACTCTATGCTAATTTTCCTTCAAACAGAAACTCATATCAGGAGGCATACAATGGGTATTTTTACAAGATTCAGAGACATCGTCAGTTCAAATATTAATGCAATGTTAGATAAGGCAGAAGATCCTGAAAAGATGATTAAGCTGATGATCAGGGAGATGGAAGACACCTTGATTGAGCTCAAATCATCTTGTGCTGGAGTTATTGCCAGCCGAAAGAAGATTCAACGAAAACTTGAGGATGTATCTGAGCGGGTCGAGTTATGGGAAGAGCGGGCCGCGCTTGCGGTGAGCAAAGGTAAGGATGATCTTGCCAGAGAAGCTCTGGTTGAGAAACGACGTTTTGCATCCCTGGCCGAAGTTATGGAAAAAGAAATCTCAGATCATACCGGGCTCATCGAGCAATACCAGCACGATATAGGGGAACTCGAAGGTAAGCTCGCTTCAGCCAAAGAGAAAAAGCGTGTACTGGTTCAGCGGCACCGGAAAGCACAGAACAAAAAACGGGCTCAGGAAGATATCCGACGCATGGATGGCACAGATTCCATGGCCCGATTCGAGCATCTGGAAAGTCGAATTGAACGGATGGAAGCGGAAGCAGACATGGTGAATTTCGGTAGAAAACCGACGGCTGAAGAAGAGCTTAACAATATTGCAACGGATGAAGAAATCGAAAAAGAACTTGCCAATATGAAAGCTGCTGCCTACGGTGATACTGGAAAGAAGGAACAGAACGCTTAACCTCAACTAGAAAAAGCCATGAGCACAATTGTTATCGTTGCAATAGTTTTTGGATCGATTGTTACCATCGCAGGCCTGCTTTGCGGAACCATTCTGGTCATACTCAGAATGCGGCAAACCGGTGTCGGTGGAACTAATCGAGAGCAGCAGAAAAATGAAGCTCGTATTATCCAGGAAATTTACCAGGGACTCGAACAGATGGAGCAGAGGATCGACGCCCTGGAGACCATCCTGATGGAAGGTCATAATGCACAGGAGAAAGCAAATCATGAGTAGATTTACATGCAGAAAAGGTGGAATATATAGATCAAAAGAGGGTGTGCTGCTCGGCGTTTGCAAAGGGTTCGCAAACTATTTTGACTTCTCGGTATTTTGGGTACGGGCAGGAATGATTGTCATCTTTCTGCTCAGCGGATTCTGGCCGGTTATCGGCATCTATCTGGTAGCGGCTCTGTTAATGAAAACTGAACCGATTAACCAGGTGCACAATGAAGTGGAGCAGGAGTTTTACGAGAGCTACACCAACTCTCCCCGTAATGCTGCTGAACGATTGAAACGCAAGTTCCAGGATCTGGACCGCAGAATCAGAAGAATGGAAGATACCGTTACCGGTAAAGAGTATGAATGGGATCGAAGATTCAGATCCGGCGCGTAACAAAACAGACTTCAGTGAGATGTGAAGATGCGGCCCCGCCATTGCCAGGTGCGGGGCCGACAAATTATCATTGTCTATCCAAATAGTTGATGGTTATTTTTTTGGCGACACTGTTTCAGAATCTTCAGTTTAATGGGTTACGGGCATTTGAGAAGGCGCGCTGCCCTGTTACGACTGTTTGATTATCAGGAAACCCGGAACTACTCGCACCAATACTCGGAACGCTTAAGGGTAAATGCCTTTTCAATATCAGCATATCGAGTATCCACAACAGATCTCTCTTGCACAACAAAGGAACCTGAAAGTGGATTTCGGTTCTGATCATACTCAGGCAGTACCAATCCTCCCAACTCGACCAACAAGTAAAAAACACTATCCAGGGTCAGCGGCTGATCTTTGATAGTAAAAAAATGCTCTTTGAGATCATTGCGCTGATTTACCAAGGGGGAGAACCAGACAAGAAATGGTACATCACTCATAGCAGGGGTCAGCTCATCTCCACCATGTCCGATGAAATCGCCAAATTGAAATACCTCCTCACCGTGATCGCTGGTAAACAGCAGAACTGCATCTTGATTTTTGAGCAGCTCCAAAACCTTCTCCACAACTTGATCGGTATACCGTACCGATAAATCATATGAATTGACGTGGAAACTGACGCGTTCTGAAAGAGAGGGAGGCAAAGATGAGAGATGATCAACAGAAAGCGAATCGGGGTAGCGTCTATGGTACTCGGCATGGCTCCCCTGAAGATGAAGAAAAATGAGTTTTGGTCCCCCTGTGGCCAATGCTTGCTTGAGAGGTGCGAGCAGATCCTCATCATAGGATGGAATACTATTAAATGAAACTCCACCATGATTGGGGTTAACCCAGACATTGTTTTCAGCAGATTCCGTGAGCAGGGATGTTTCACTTTCAAAGACACCAATTTGGGGATGATTGGAAATCCACCAAACTGAAGCTCTTGTTGCCTGGAATGCGTCTATGATGCTATATGGCTGGTCATTACCAGGTGTTATCATCGCACGAATTGATGGCACGGTATAAGGGTATCTGCTGATGACATCGGAAAAGATAATAAACTCATCTTTTCGACTGGAAAGAAATGGTGTGGTATCGCGGCAATAGCCATACACTCCCATTCGGTGTCTTGTGAGACTCTCACCTATCATCACCACGATCGTCTCCACACCCGTCTCCGTTCTATCGATTGAATCAGGCACCTGTCGCGTTTTATTGAATAACGCTAACCGATTCTTGTATTTAAATGCATCTGCAAGAGCAGAATATGGCTGAAGGGGAATATAGAGATGAAATTGATAATCAAGTGTTGACCAGACAAAATCAGATCGTAGATTCCTCACAGCGATCAATGGATAGGGTAACAAGAAAACCAAGACAAAGACCACAAGCCTGGTCATAGATCGAGTGTATCGGATAGTTGGTTTTGAAAAGAAAATTAGAAAAAAAGGGAAAACAAGGAGGACCAACACGATAATGACTCGTCCATCAAAAAAAACTTTAATAAACTCTAGCGCTTCAGCTCCGCTTGTATCAAGAATTGAAAGAACAGTGAACATGCTGGCTTCAGACACAATTGCAATGGTAAAAAGGGATGCTGCCAGACTTCCTAAGAAAAGGACGAATCCCAGCAAGACTATCAGATACTGACGGATCACGGTCGGAGCAAGCTCGCTCAACGCTGCAAAGCCGGCAGAAATGCAGACCCCAACAACCAGTTCTCCAAGCAGGACTCTGTGACCCGAGAGTAAACGCAAGCCAAAGGGAATGATAAA